>NZ_JBEOYU010000054.1:0-36843 GCF_040297265.1 Streptomyces sp. NPDC001832 | reverse complement strand
GGTGGGCCTCGCCCACCCCTCCCGCACATCTCATTCGCCCACCCCTCCCGCACATCTCAGCCGGTGGAACCGCTGCTGGCCAGTGCGTCGGAGAGCTCCTGTGCGGCCTGTTGCAGAATCGGCACGATCCGCTCCGTCGCCGCGTCCGTCAGCCGGCCCGTGGGGCCGGAGATCGAAATCGCGGCCGAGGTAGGGGAGTTGGGTACCGAGACCGCCAGGCAGCGCACCCCGATCTCCTGCTCGTTGTCGTCGACCGCGTAGCCGGCCCTGCGGACCTGCTCCAGTGCGTCGAGGAAGCCGTCCGGGGTGGTGATCGTCTTCTCGGTGGCGGCCGGCATTCCGGTACGGGCGAGCAGTGCCCGTACCTCCTCCGGGGGCGTGTGCGCCAGCAGTGCTTTGCCGACCCCCGTGGAGTGGGGGAGCACCCGGCGGCCCACCTCGGTGAACATGCGCATCGAGTGCTTGGACGGCACCTGCGCCACGTACACGACCTCGTCGCCGTCGAGCAGCGCCATGTTCGCCGTCTCGCCGGTCTCCTCGACCAGGCGCGCGAGATACGGGCGGGCCCAGGTGCCCAGCAGCCGGGACGCGGACTCGCCGAGCCGGATCAGACGCGGGCCGAGCGCATAGCGCCGGTTCGGCTGCTGGCGCACATATCCGCAGAGCACCAGCGTGCGCATCAGGCGGTGAATAGTCGGCAGCGGGAGTCCGCTGCTCGCGGAGAGTTCGCTCAGCCCGACCTCGCCCCCGGCATCCGCCATCCGCTCCAGCAGATCGAAGGCGCGCTCAAGGGACTGCACACCACCGCTGGAAGCGGCGGGCTTGGAGTCGGATGTGCTGTCGGGGGACGGCGGCACGTCAATGGTCCTTTCGAGGCGGAGGCGGAGGAGCGGGTGCCCCGCCCGGCGAGGCATCAAGCAGCCTACCGGGCGGTTTCTGGTCGGCCCACTGCTCCGGGGACGGCGTCCTGGCCGGTCAGGGCCTGTTCGTCCCGGTGTTCGCAGTCGGCAGGGCGGCTCTGCGGCTCCGCACCGGCCTCATGTTATGTTCCGAATTTCGAAAATGTTCTTTTGCTTGATGGAAATCTCCAATGGCGAGTGCGGGTGGCCCACCGGCCGTCCGACGAGGAAGCTGGGGGTCTTGACGGGTTCGAATCCCGAGAGAAGACTCCTTCAACAGTTCGTTGAATCCGTCGGCGGTCGAAAGTCCGAAGCGAGGAGCACGAGTGTCCGGTGCGGACGCGAATCTGGTACTGCGCTCGACGCGTGTCGTCACCCCGGACGGAACGCGCCCCGCAGCGGTCGCCGTCGCAGACGGGCGAATCGACGCCGTCCTGCCGTACGACACCGAGGTGCCGGCCGGTGCCGGGTCGGAGGACTTCGGTGACGACATCCTGCTGCCGGGACTCGTCGACACCCATGTCCATGTGAACGACCCCGGCCGCAGCGAGTGGGAAGGCTTCTCGACCGCCACCCGCGCCGCGGCGGCGGGCGGCATCACCACCCTGCTCGACATGCCGCTCAACTCCCTCCCGCCGACCACCACCGTCGGCCATCTGCGGGCCAAGCAGCAGGCGGCCGCCCCCAAGGCGCACATCGACACCGGATTCTGGGGCGGAGCGATCCCGTCCAACGTGAAGGACCTGCGCCCGCTGTACGAGGCCGGGGTGTTCGGCTTCAAGTGCTTCCTCTCGCCCTCCGGCGTCGACGAGTTCCCGGAGCTCGACCAGGAGCAACTGGCCAGGTCCATGGCTGAGATCGCCGGCTTCGGCGGGCTGCTGATCGTGCACGCCGAGGACCCGCGCCATCTGGCCTCCGCACCGCAGCGCAGCGGGGCCGCGTATGCCGACTTCCTCGCCTCCCGGCCCCGTGACGCCGAGAACACCGCGATCGAGGGGCTCATTGAGCACGCCAGGCGGCTGAACGCCCGGGTTCACGTGCTGCACCTCTCCTCCAGCGACGCCCTGCCGGTGATCGCCGCCGCCAAGCGCGAGGGCGTCAGGGTCACCGTCGAGTCCTGTCCGCACTTCCTCACTCTCACCGCCGAGGAAATCCCGGACGGTGCGACGGAGTTCAAGTGCTGCCCGCCGATCCGGGAGGCTGCCAACCAGGAGGTGCTGTGGGACGGGCTGGCCGACGGGACGATCGACTGCATCGTCTCCGACCACTCGCCGTGCACCAGCGAGCTCAAGACGCCGGACTTCGCCTCGGCCTGGGGCGGCATCTCCTCCCTCCAGTTGGGTCTCCCCGCCATCTGGACCGAGGCCCGCAAGCGCGGCCACTCGCTCGACGACGTCGTCCGCTGGATGTCGGCCGCCCCCGCCGAACTGGCCGGACTCACCCGCAAGGGCGCCATCGAGGCCGGCCGCGACGCCGACTTCGCCGTCCTCGCCCCGGATGAGACCTTCACTGTCGACCCCGCCGAACTCTTCCATCGCAACCAGGTCACCGCCTACGCCGGCAGGACCCTGTGCGGCGTCGTGAGATCGACCTGGTTGCGCGGCGTACGGATCGCCGCGGACGGCATCGTCGCCGAACCCACCGGACGCCTCCTCGAAAGGAACCGCTGACCATGACGGCGACAGCCCGCTTCACCGGCGACGCGAACCCTTACGGCGGCGGCGACCCGTATGCCGACTACCGCACCGCCGACTTCCCCTTCACCGGCCTCGTCGACCTCGCCGACCGGCGGCTTGGCGCGGGAGTGATCGCCGCCAACGACGAGTTCTTCGCCGAGCGCGAGAATCTGCTGAAGCCGGAGCCCGCAGAGTTCGACCCCGAGCGCTTCGGGCACAAGGGCAAGACCATGGACGGCTGGGAGACCCGCCGCCGTCGCGGCACGAGCGCCGGTCGACCGCACCCCACGGACGAGGACCACGACTGGGCACTCGTACGGCTCGGCGCGCCCGGAGTCGTACGCGGCGTCGTCGTCGACACCGCCCACTTCCGTGGCAACTACCCGCAGGCGGTCTCCGTCGAGGCGGCCTGCGTCCCCGGCTCCCCGTCGCCCGAGGAACTCCTCGCGCCCGGGGTGGATTGGACAACGCTCGTACCGCGTACGTCCGTTGGCGGACATGCGGCCAATGGCTTCGCCGTCGCGGCCGAGCAGCGCGTCACTCATCTGCGGGTCAATCAGCACCCCGACGGCGGGATCGCCCGGCTCCGGGTGTACGGCGAGGTGGCCCCCGACCCCGCCTGGCTGGCCGCCCTCGGCACCTTCGATCTGGTCGCCCTGGAGAACGGCGGCACGGTCGAGGACGCCTCCAACCGCTTCTACTCCCCGGCCACCAACACCATCCAGCCGGGCAGGTCCCGCAAGATGGACGACGGCTGGGAGACCCGCCGCCGACGCGACAAGGGCAACGACTGGATCCGCTACCGGCTCGTCGAGCAGGCGGATATCCGTGCCGTCGAGATCGACACCGCGTATCTGAAGGGCAACTCGGCAGGCTGGGCAAGCCTTTCCACCCGTGACGGGGAGAGCGGCGACTGGACCGAGGTGCTGCCCCGGACCCGGCTGCAGCCCGACACGAACCACCGCTTCGTCCTGCCGGAGGTGGTGCGGGCCACGCACATCCGGATCGACATCTTCCCCGACGGCGGCATCTCCCGGCTGCGGGTGTTCGGCTCGCCGACGGAGGAGGGCGCCACGCGAATGGCCGAGCGCCACCGCGAGCTCGGTGGTTAAGGGCTGTCCCGTAATCCCCGGTGAGGTGCCGCAGCTGTCGTCGCGCGCCCGCCGGGGATTACGGGACAGCCCTTAGGGTGTTCGGTTGACCAGAGCGCCGGAATTCGGCCCGTCCGGTGCCATCCGGGTGTGCCCGATCAGTCCGCGTCCAGGGCATATGGGACCCTAGGGGGCATGATCTTCATCGCCGTCAAATTCACCGTCCACAGTGCCGACCGCGACAACTGGCTTCCGGCCGTCGAGGACTTCACCCTCGCCACCCGGAAGGAGCCCGGCAATGTGTTCTTCGAGTGGTCGTACAGCGTCGAGAACCCGGATCAGTTCATCCTGCTGGAGGCCTTCGCCTCCCCCGAGGCCGGGGTGGCCCATGTGCAGTCGCAGCACTTCGCGGCGGCGATGGACACGATGGCGGATCTCATCGCCGAGACTCCGGAGATCATCAACGTCGAGGTGCCGGGCGAGGGCTGGTCCCGGATGGCGGAGCTCACGCCGCGATCCCGGTGATCGGACGCCAATGCGCCCGCGATCGGGGTTTCTGCCGGCTGGACCGATGAGTCCGGGCGAGAGTGGGGACAGTAGGTGGAAGCGATCGATTTCCGGACTACGGGACAGCCCTTAGGAGAAGGACCATGGCGAAGCTGACTCTCACCACATTTCTCTCCCTGGACGGCGTCATGCAGGCCCCGGGCGGCCCCGATGAGGACACCAGTGGCGGGTTCGAGTACGGCGGCTGGCTCGTGCCGTTCGCGGACGAGGGCATGGGGCAGTTCATGGCCGAGGTCTTCGACCGCTCCGCCGCATTTCTGCTGGGCCGCCGTACTTACGACATCTTCGCCGCCCACTGGCCCAAGGTAACCGACTCCGAAGACCCGGTCGCCGACCGTCTCAACCGGTACCCCAAATACGTCGTCTCGACCACCCTGGAGAAAGCGGACTGGCAGAACACGACCGTCATCTCCACCGACATCGTCGAGGAGGTCGCCAGGATCAAGGGGCGGACGGAGGGCGGCGAACTCCAGATCCACGGCAGTGGCGCCCTGGCCCGGTCCCTCATGGCGCACGACCTCATCGACGAGTACAACCTGCTTGTCTACCCGGTCGTGCTCGGCCGGGGCCGTCGGCTCTTCCCGGAAGGCGGGCTGCCGACGGCCTTCGAGCAGACCGAGGTGCGCACGACCCCCAACGGCATCTCGGTCCACACCTACCGGCCCACCGGCCGCGCACAATTCGGGTCCTTCGCCCTCGACGGGTGAGATCGAGTCTGTCCAAGCGTGGCGACCGTGAAGACGCAGGTGTCCCGGAAATTGGCCGCATTCGATTTCAACAACCGTGTCCAGATACCGCTGTTGGTGTACGACGCGGGCCTGCTCGACGACGACGGAGCGGGCCCGGCGGCATAGGCTGAACCAGTCGATCGCATGCGGTCGAGCCGATCAGACCGGGAGGGGCGATCCCATGTCCGATGCCAGTAGCCACATCGACGTCGATCTGCGCGGGGTCAAGGACTTCACCGCGAATCCCTATCCGTACTACGAGAAGCTGCGCGCCACAGGTCCCGTGCACACCATCCGTACCGACGAATTCGAGCGGGTCTGGCTCGTGGTGGGATACGACGAGGGCCGGGCGGCTCTCGCCGACCAGCGGTTCGGCAAGGAGTGGCGGGGGCTGGTGGACCGGCCCGAGGGGAACGACCCGATCTTCGCCAACATGCTGGAGCTGGACGCACCCCATCACACCCGGCTGCGCAAGCTCGTCACCAGGGAGTTCACCGCACGCAGGGTCGAGGCCCTGCGCCCGCGCGTCCAGCAGATCACCGATGAACTCCTCGATGCGATGGTGCCCGCCGGGCGCGCCGATCTTGTGGACGCCCTCGCCTTTCCGCTGCCGATGACCGTCATCTGCGAACTGATCGGTGTGCCGGACCTGGACCGGAACACCTTCCGCAAACTGTCGAACGGGGTCGTCACCCCGACCACGCCGGGCCAGGAGGGCGAGGCGGTGGCCGCCATGGGTGCCTACCTCGCCGAACTCATCGAGGACAAGCGGTGCTCACCCGGTGACGACCTGATGAGCGCGCTTGTCAGGGCACGCGACGAGGAGGGGGACGGGCTGTCGCCCGACGAGCTCGTGGGCATGGCCTTCCTGCTGCTCGTCGCCGGCCATGAGACCACGGTCAACCTGATCTCCAACGGGGTACGGGCGTTGCTCCGCCACCCGGACCAACTGGCCGCACTCCGCGCCGACATCGGCCTGATCGACGGTGCGGTCGAGGAGATGCTGCGGTACGACGGACCGGTGGAGACCGCCACGTTCCGCTTCCCCCGCGAACCGGTCGAGATCGGGCAGAAGGTCATTCCGGCAGGCGAGCCGGTTCTGATCTCCCTGGCGGGCGCCGACCGCGACCCCGGCCGCTACCCGGAACCGGACCGCTTCGACATCCGCCGCGACACCCAGGGGCATCTGGCCTTCGGGCACGGGGTGCACTTCTGCCTGGGTGCGCCGCTGGCCCGGATCGAGGGCCGGATCGCGATCCGTACGCTGCTGGAGCGGTGCCCCGGGCTCGCGCTGGACGCGGACGACGGGGAGCCGGACTGGCTCCCGGGGATGCTGATCCGTGGGGTGCGCGAGCTGCCCGTCCGCTGGTGAGGTAAGAAGCTCTGTCATGACCGGAATTGATTTGCAGATGGCTCAGAAGGTCCTCGACAGCCAGCCGTTCAGCGGGCTCGTCGGGGCGCGGATTACGGCCTTCGGTGAGGGCGCGGCCACACTCGAAGTGGACATCCGTCAGGATCTCCAGCAGCAGAACGGCTTTCTGCACGGCGGAGTCCTGGCCTACGCCGCCGACAACTCGATCACTTTCGCCGCCGGGACGACCCTCGGCCCGGCCGTGCTGACCGGCGGATTCTCCATTCAGTACATACGACCCGCCACCGGCCGTACGCTCATCGCCCACGCCGATGTCGTGCACTCCGGCCGTCGCCAGGCCGTGGTCCGCTGCGAGCTGTTCGCCGCGGGGGAGGGTGGGACGAAGACGCTCTGCGCGGTCGCCCAGGGGACCGTACTGTCCGCCACACCGTCCTGACATGCCTTGACCGCGCCCCGGCGGCCGGGCAGCGGCAGAGTTCATCCTGCGGCGCGAGCGTCGGACCGGGTGGCTGCTTCGTCGGCGATCTCCGCGATCTCCACGGGGCGCCGCTGCCGGCGGGACACCTCGCACGCCTCCGCGACCAGCAGCGCGTACCAGCCTTCCCGCCCGTCGCACGGATTGGGCAGTTCGCCCCGTACCACCTGTACGAACGCGTTCAGCTCCGCCTCGTACGCCGGGGCGAACCTCTCCAGGAAGCCCGGCCAGGGGCTGAGCGGTGCGGCGGGGCCCCGCGGCTCCGCCGAGGTGACCGGAGTACGGTCGTCCAGACCGACCGTGATCTGGTCCAGCTCACCCGCCAGTTCCATCCGTACGTCGTAACCGGCGCCGTTGCAGCGGGTGGCCGTCGCTGTGGCCAGGGTGCCGTCGTCGAGGGTCAGCAGGGCCGCCGCTGTGTCGACGTCGCCGGCCGCCCGGAAGATTCCGGGCCCGGCATCCGATCCGGTGGCGTACACCTCGGTCACCTCACGGCCCGTCACCCACCGCAGCATGTCGAAGTCATGGACCAGACAGTCCCGGTACAGCCCCCCGGAGAGCGGCAGATACGCGGCGGGCGGCGGTGCGGGGTCCATGGTCATTGCCCGGACGGTGTGCAGCCTGCCCAGCTTCCCTGCCCGCACGGCGGCGCGCGCCGCCGTGTACCCCGCGTCGAATCTGCGCATGAAGCCCAGTTGGAGGACGCTCCCTGCCCGGTCGACCGCGCACAGTGCGCTCAGTGTCCCCGGCAAGTCCAGCGCGATCGGCTTCTCGCAGAACGCGGGCAGCCCCGCCTGCGCGGCCTGCCCGATCAGTTCCGCGTGCGCCGAAGTGGCCGAGGCGATCACCACGGCGTCCACCCCCGCGCCGAACACCTCGGCGGCGCCGGCCGCGGCCGTTGCGCCGATGCGGTCCGCGACCTCGGCCGCCCGCGCCCGGTCGGTGTCCGTCACCACCAGGGTGTCCACCTCGGGATGGCGGGCCAGCACACCCGCATGGAAGGAACCGATCCGGCCGGTGCCGATGAGTCCGATACGCATGGACCCAACGTGCCGCCCACCAGCTGCGCTGTCAACTATATGTCCTGACAAATTGCGGATGTTCGGTATTCATGCTGTCCGGACAACAGAACGACCTGACTACCGGAGGTTCTGATGTGGGGGTTACCCTCCACGCGTGCCCAAACCCACCACCGACCCCGCCGCACTTGAACTCGACGTGGACCGCTCCAGTCCGATTCCCCTGTACTACCAGCTCGCCCAGCAGCTGGAAGCGGCCATCGAGCAGGGCCGGCTCGCCCCCGGTAGCCTCCTCGGCAACGAGATCGAACTCGCGGCCCGGCTCGGCCTGTCCCGGCCCACCGTTCGCCAGGCCATCCAGTCACTGGTCGACAAGGGGCTGATGGTCCGTCGCCGCGGCGTCGGTACCCAGGTCGTGCACAGCAGGGTCAGGCGCCCGCTCGAACTGAGCAGCCTCTACGACGACCTGGAGGCCGCGGGCGGGCACCCCACGACCCGCGTCCTGCGCAACACCGTCCAGCCCGCCGACGCCTCGGTCGCCGACGCGCTCGGAGTCGCGGAGGGCACCGACGTACACCTCGTCGAGCGGCTGCGGTACGCGCACGACGAGCCGCTGGCACTCCTGCGCAACCACCTGCCCCTCGGGCTCATCGATCTGGACACCGCACGGCTGGAAACCACCGGCCTCTACCGGATGATGCGCAGCGCGGGCATCACCCTGCACAGCGCCCGCCAGACCGTCGGCGCCCGGCTCGCCACCGCCGCCGAGGCAGCCGGACTCGCCGAGGCCGAGGGGGCCGCGCTGCTGACGATGGAGCGCACCACCTTCGACGACACCGGGCGGGCGGTCGAGTTCGGCTCCCACATCTACCGGGCTTCGCGCTACTCCTTCGATTTCCAGCTGCTCGTACGGTGACGACGGCCACGCGGCCCCGTTGACGTCTCGCACGCCCACCGCTAAAACTCCCCCAGCCGCACTCGGGCGGTGGCCGGGAGAGAAGGCGGACCCACCATGCGTACCTCTCGCAAGGCAGCAACCCTGATCACCAGAACGTGCCCCGCCCCTGCCGGGCGGCTCCGTCGGCGGCTCGGGGATACTTGGCCAGCCGGGCAGCGGGTGATCCGTCCCCGGCCCCACCAAGCAGCACAGCGAGCAGCACAAGAAGGGCACGGCGTCGTGGCAAGGGTTCGGACAGGGGTACGTGCGATGGGCGCCGTGCTTGCGCTGGTGCTCGGGGCCTCCCTCGTGGGATGCAGCAGCACCGGCGGCAAGCAGGCGGAGGAGCGCGAGGCCCGGGCCGCCGCCGAAGGCCGGTCCGCGGTGGACACGCCCCGCTGGACCTTCGCCATGGTCACCCACTCCGGCGACGGCGACACCTTCTGGGACATCGTCCAGCGGGGCGCCGAGCAGGCGGCCGTCAAGGACAACATCAAGTTCCTGTACTCGCACAGCGACGAGGCGCAGCAGCAGGCCCAGCTCGTCCAGACCGCCATCGACCAGAAGGTCGACGGGCTGATCGTCACACTCGCCAAGCCCGACGCGATGAAGGACGTCCTCGCCAAGGCCACCAAGGCCGGTATCCCGGTGATCACGGTGAACTCGGGCTCCGCCGAGTCCAAGCAGTTCGGCGCGCTCACCCATGTCGGCCAGGACGAGTCGATCGCCGGTGAGGCCGTCGGTGACGAGCTCAACGCGCGGGGCCGCAAGAAGGCCCTGTGCATCCTGCACGAGCAGGGCAACGTAGGCCACGAGCAGCGCTGCGCCGGAGCGAAGAAGACGTTCGACGGGCAGATGCAGAACCTGTACGTCGAAGGCACCAACATGCCCGACGTCCAGGCGTCCATCGAGGCCAAGCTGCAGTCCGACAAGAACATCGACGCGGTCGTCACCCTCGGGGCGCCCTTCGCGGACGCCGCCGTCAAGGCGAAGAAGACCGCGGGCAGCAAGGCCGAGATCGACACCTTCGACCTGAACGCCAAGGTCGCCACGGCCATCCAGGACAAGACCCTCGGCTTCGCGGTCGACCAGCAGCCCTACCTCCAGGGGTACGAGGCCGTGGACCTGCTCTGGCTGTACCGGTTCAACGGGAATGCGCTCGGCGGTGGCCGCCCGGTCCTCACCGGCCCGCAGATCATCACCTCGAAGGACGCCGCCGAGCTTGCGGAATACACGAATCGGGGGACCCGATGAGCACGGTCGCAGGGCCATCCGCCCCGCCCAGGGGCGACGAGCGGCTGCTGCGCACCTCACCGCTGCGCAAACTGCTCGGCCGCCCCGAGCTGGGCTCGGTGGTCGGTGCCGCAGCCGTCTTCATCTTCTTCTCGATCGCCGCCGAAAGCTTCCTGCGCGCCTCCAGCTTCGGCACGGTCCTGTACGCGGCCTCCACCATCGGGATCATGGCTGCGCCCGTGGCGCTGCTGATGATCGGCGGCGAGTTCGATCTCTCCGCCGGCGTGCTGGTCACCACCTCCGCGCTGATCTCGTCGATGTTCAGCTATCAGATGACGGCCAACGTCTGGGTCGGCGTCTTTGTGTCGCTGCTGGTCACGCTGGCCATCGGGGCGTTCAACGGCTTCATGCTGACCCGTACCGAACTGCCGAGCTTCATCATCACGCTCGGTACGTTCCTGATGCTGACCGGCCTCAATCTGGGCTTCACCAAGCTGATCAGCGGGACCGTGTCGACGAAGTCCATCAGTGACATGGAGGGCTTCGACTCGGCCCGTCAGATCTTCGCCTCGCAGTGGACCATCGGCGGCGTCGAGTTCAAGGTCACCATTCTGTGGTGGGCGGTGCTCGTCGCGATCGCCACCTGGATCCTGCTCCGCACCCGCTTCGGCAACTGGATATACGCGGTGGGCGGCGAGGCCGACGCGGCCCGTGCGGTCGGCGTCCCAGTGGTCCGTACCAAGATCGGGCTCTACCTCGGGGTCGCCTTCGCCGCCTGGGTCTCCGGGCAGCATCTGCTGTTCTCGTTCGACGTGGTGCAGTCCGGTGAGGGCGTCGGCAACGAGCTGATCTACATCATCGCGGCCGTCATCGGCGGCTGTCTGATCACCGGCGGCTACGGCTCCGCGATCGGCTCCGCGGTCGGTGCCTTCATCTTCGGCATGACCAGCAAGGGCATCGTGTACGCGGAGTGGAACCCGGACTGGTTCAAGTTCTTCCTCGGAGCCATGCTGCTCATGGCCACCCTGCTCAACGCATGGGTACGTAAGCGCGCGGAGGCGACG
This sequence comes from Streptomyces sp. NPDC001832, assembly GCF_040297265.1. Classification (NCBI taxonomy): domain Bacteria; kingdom Bacillati; phylum Actinomycetota; class Actinomycetes; order Kitasatosporales; family Streptomycetaceae; genus Streptomyces; species Streptomyces sp. NPDC001832. The sequence goes on along the minus strand of NZ_JBEOYU010000054.1, from coordinate 25,782 downwards.
AAATGACGGCCCCCCAGGCACCGGCCGACCGGGAGACGTCCCACCGGGCGCTCGTCGAGCTGGATCACGTCAGCAAGTTCTACGGCAACATCAAGGCCCTGACGGACGTCTCGCTGGAGGTGCGCGCGGGGGAGATCTCCTGCGTCCTCGGTGACAACGGCGCCGGCAAGTCCACCCTGATCAAGATCATCGCGGGACTGCACCGGCATGACTCGGGGACCTTCCTCATCGAGGGCGAGGAGATCACGCTCGTCAACCCGCGCGACGCCCTGGACCGCGGCATCGCCACGGTCTACCAGGACCTGGCCGTCGTCCCCCTGATGCCGGTCTGGCGGAACTTCTTCCTCGGCTCCGAGCCGACCACCGGTGTGGGCCCCTTCCAGCGCCTCGACGTGCGGCTGATGCGCGAGACGACCCGCTCCGAACTGCTGCGCATGGGCATCGACCTGCGCGACGTCGACCAGCCGATCGGCACGCTCTCCGGCGGCGAGCGGCAGTGCGTCGCCATCGCGCGGGCCGTCTACTTCGGCGCCAAGGTCCTCGTCCTGGACGAGCCCACCGCCGCGCTCGGCGTCAAGCAGTCCGGGGTCGTCCTCAAGTACGTCGCGGCCGCGCGCGACGCGGGTCTCGGCGTGGTCCTCATCACGCACAACCCGCACCACGCGTATCTCGTCGGTGACCGGTTCGTCCTGCTGAAGCGGGGCGCCATGTCCGGCAGCCACATCAAGGCGAGCATTACTCTGGACGAGCTGACCCGCCAGATGGCGGGCGGCAGCGAGCTGGAGGAGCTCAGCCACGAGCTGGAGCGGGCCCCGGGTCCGACTCATCTGGGTGGCCACCCGGCCGCCGATGACCCCCGGTAGCCCCGGGTCGATACCGGCCTTCAGGAACCCGGTCCGCCGGCCGCGGTGCCCGGCAGTGGCAGAATCGAGCCAGACGGGCGCAGTCCGCCGCCGGGAGCACCGCCTCCGGCCCCCCAGACCCCGCAGGAACGATGAGCACGTACCGCGACTTCGCACACCGCGGCTCCGCCCGCGCCACCGTCCTGCGGACCGTGGGCAACCGGGAGCGGCGCTCGCACCTCACGGCGCCGCGGGTCCCCACCGTGGGCATCGACATCGGGGGTACGAAGGTGATGGCCGGCGTCGTCGACGCCGACGGCAACATCCTGGAGCAGTTGCGCACCGAGACGCCGGACAAGTCCAAGAGCCCCAAGGTCGTCGAGGACACCATCGTCGAGCTGGTCCTGGACCTCTCCGACCGGCACGATGTGCACGCCGTCGGCATCGGGGCGGCCGGCTGGGTCGACGCGGACCGCTCCAAGGTGCTTTTCGCCCCGCACCTCGCCTGGCGCGACGAACCGCTGCGCGACGCCCTTGCCTCTCGCCTCGTCGTCCCTGTCATGGTCGACAACGACGCCAACACCGCCGCCTGGGCGGAGTGGCGCTTCGGAGCGGGCCGTGGCGAGGACCACCTCGTCATGATCACGCTCGGTACTGGTATCGGCGGCGCGATCCTGGAGGACGGTCAGGTCAAGCGCGGCAAGTACGGCGTCGCCGGTGAGTTCGGCCACATGCAGGTGGTGCCCGGCGGGCACCGCTGTCCCTGCGGGAACCGCGGCTGCTGGGAGCAGTACAGCTCCGGCAACGCCCTGGTCCGCGAGGCCAAGGAGCTGGCCGCGGCCGACTCCCCGGTGGCGCACGGCATCATCGAGCGGGTCAAGGGGAACATCCCCGACATCACCGGGCCCCTGATCACCGAGCTGGCCCGTGAGGGCGATGCGATGTGCGTCGAGCTCCTTGAGGACATCGGCCAGTGGCTCGGCGTAGGCATCGCCAATCTGGCTGCCGCGCTCGACCCCTCCTGCTTCGTCATCGGAGGCGGAGTCAGCGCCGCGGAGGACCTGCTGATCGGCCCCGCCAGGGACGCCTTCAAACGCCACCTCACCGGTCGTGGCTACCGTCCCGAGGCCCGGATCGTAAAGGCGCAGCTCGGCCCGGAGGCAGGTATGGTCGGCGCCGCCGACCTGGCCCGGTTGGTGGCCCGCAGATTCCGTCGTACCAACCGTCGCCGCGTCGAGCGGTACGAGCGGTACGCGCAGATCTACGACCAGGCCGCGAGCACCATCCGTATCACGCGCAACACCCGCACCTCCTAGGGATCTCCATAGAAATGACCGCAGCCGAACACCCCGTCCTGCCGCGCCAGTCCTCTCCACCTGACGACGACAAGCCGCCGCGGGACCGGCGCCAGATGATCCGCCGCCGCCTGGTCACGGCGACGATCATCGTGCTGCTCATCGGCATTCCGGCCGGCTATCTGCTGATCTCCGCCGAGCAGAGCCGCCGCTCCGGCCAGAACAAGGAGGCCGAGGCCTCCGCGCAGGGGCTCAGGGAGGGCTGGCCGTCCCGGGTGCAGCGCCGGATCTACGAGCTGCCGATACCCGGTAACGCCCTGGACGTGCAGTACTACGAGACCAACAACTGGAAGGCCAGCCGGTTGTACGTGGAGTTCCGCACTACGTCCGCCGGGCTCGACAGGTTCCTGAGCCGGCTGGGCAGCGGCCGCGCCGCTCTGGAGACCGGCAAGGTCAGCATCAGCGAGCGCGACCAGGAGGTCTCGGGCTGGAGCTTCGGCCCCGGCGTCGAGTGGGCGGGCACCACACACACCAACGAGGACCCGCGGCCCACCCAGGACATCACCGTGAACATGACCGACCCGATGAACCCTGTCGTCTATGTCGTATCCGCGGCGACCCCCTGACCGGAAGCCGACGGACCGCCGTACTCTGGCCGGTCCGGTCGTGGGATCGCGCTGGGGATGTCCACGGCGGCTCTCGCGGGTTCGCTGTCCTTCACCTGCCGTCGTGCTCGGCTTCGAGCCAGCCCAGCCGTGCCGTATGGAAGCCCAGCTGCATGCGATTGTGCACTTTCGCGGTGTCCATCAAGAGCCGGATCCGGCGCTGCACCGTCCGCACAGAGGTGCGCAGTTGGGTGGCGATGGCTTGGTCGGTGAGGCCGGCCAACAACAGGGTGAGGATCTGTGTCCCCATGTCATCGATGGCGGGCGCGTTCTGCACGGCACCCGCAGAGGTGATGAACTGCGTTGCTTTCTCCCATTCGGACTCGAACAGTGCAATCAGCGCGTCGAGCAGGCTGCACTTGTGCACGAGCAGAGCTCCCGCCTTTGCGGCATTGGTGGAACCGAGGAGTGGAACAATGGCCAACTCGCCGTCCACGATGAAGAGTTTCAGTGGCACCGAGTCGGCGATCCGGACCACCTCCCCAGTAGCCCGCGCCTGGATGATGTCGTCGAACGACGGAGCTCCCCCGTCGAGCATCGCGCGTTCGACTATCACGCGGTAACGGACACCCCGCTCGATGACCGCGTCGTCGGTCATGTTGCCGGACGAAAAGAACGGCGCCTTGACGAAGTTCATGATCTCTTTGCGTGCGCCGAGTTGTATGTGTCCGAGGCGCTCGCGGATGGCCTCGGGGCCGTGGATCACGTCGACGACCTCCGCTGCGCCGCGCCCGAGAGTGGCCGCGCGGTAGATTTCGTCGAGGGAGTCGAGTTCGAGTTTCGCCAGATTGAGCTCGTTCTGTCGCTGGCTCAGGGGCGCCCGCAGCGCCGCCGCCGGCGGGGCGGCGGCGAACCGAGTGGTGTCGCCGAGGCTGCGCGCGACGAGCCCCTGGTCTTCGAGCCTGCCGAGGATGCCCACCACCTGACGGATGTCGCAGCCGATGAGTTCGGCAAGTCCGGTGGGCGTGGCGGAGGCCACCGAGACCAGAATGCGGTAGGTGTCTGCCTCTTCGGGGGTAAGTCCCAGCACGTCTGACAGCATGATGCCTCTTTGTCTGTCCGTCGGGCGCTGCCCCGTCCGCATGCGGCGACGGCTTCGCCGAAAACGCGGGGCACGGCCGAGGCGAACCTCACGTATCGCCCCGGCCGTGGCCCCTCCGGACCGGTTCACTCAGCGCAGTCGGTACGCCTGGGGAATGGTCTGCTTGACCTTGTTCCCCGCACTGTCGGTCGCGGTGATCCGCAGTGCGACTCCTTCGGGAGCCTTGTCACGCTCCGGGTGCTCGATGCGCGCGGTGAAGGCGTTCTTCCCGTCGGCCTTGGTGCTCACCGACTTCCAGGTCTTGCCACCGTCGAAGCTGGCCTCCGCCCGCAGATCGGTCACGGTCGGTGGCGTGCTGAGCCGATCCTGGTAGTAGCCGGTGACGGTGATGGGGTGCAGCCCGTTGGCCTTGGCGGTGTTGTCCAGACCAAGGCCCAGGTCGTACCGCAGGAAGATCAACGGCTCCGGACGGCACGCACCGGGATCCTTGACAACGACGTCCGCGATGCACGGCTGTGACGTCGGCGTGTCGGACTTGGTCGGCCGGTCGGACGTGTACTCCCACGCGGTCTTGACCCCGTTGGTCTCCGCCTGGAACGTGTAGCGGGCCGATTCCGCAGGCAGGTCGTACGAGATGACATCGGCCTTGCACCCCACCAGCGCGAGCATCGCTACGGCTGCCGACGCCGCCAGGTTCACCTTCCGGCGCCACCTCGATGGCTCGGCCGCGTTCATCGGAGCAGTCTCCTTTCCCACTTCGGTCATCACCGCCCGCTCCTCGACATCAGGTCCGACGCGTTGCCGGGCTCGCCGAGCTGGAAGGCGAACTCGACCGGGTTGAGCTTTTGCTGGAGTTCGTGGCCGGCGTCGTCGAAGAGGCCCACCTTGCAGGCGGGGGGCTCACAGGGCTGGATCCCGTAGATCAAATGGGCGATACCCGTGTCGTTGAGCATGCCTATCATCGCCTGGCGACCGCCCCCGCCGCTGGTCTGGTACAGGGTGGGCCAGAAGCGGTCGCCCTCCCGGCAGCCGGCGCACGGCAGGCCGGTGTCGGCGGTGAAGCCCGACTTGGTGCGGACCTGGGGTGCCGCGCCGGGAAGGGACGGACCCTCGTTCCACTCGATGGTGTTCTTCTTGCCGAGCGCCAGGTCCTGAGTTTCGGCCGGGCCCGACGGACTTGCCACGGACGGCGCGAGATAGTCCCTGGCGGACATCTCGAAGCGGTCGATCGCGTTGTCGTTCCGCGGCCCGACCAACGTGGTGAACTGCCGCTGACTGTCCGGCTTGGGCAGCATGCTTTCCTCTGTCACCGGGCCGGACTTGGTCATCCGGTTCCAGCTGAAGTGGGGAATCGCGCCAGGCTTGTCGGCGTGCAGACGGTGATCGACGCGGTCGAGATCCCGGGACTGGACCTGGTACGGCAGGTTGCCGGGAACCCGACCGGGGGAGTCGAAGGCCAGAGCGTAGGCCTTGGACACTTCGCGACTGCCACCGAGTTCGATCCGGATGCCGGACTTCGCTCCGCCCTCGATCCGCTGGATCAGCGTGGCGGCCTGGGCCGGGGGTACGGTCACGATCGGCAGCGCCGCGTACGGGTCGACCGGCGGGCAAGTGTCAGGGCCGTTCTCGCACTTGTACTGCCGGAACGACTCGTACTTCAGCAGGGCGACCCGCTCGGTTTCACCGGTCACCAGCACCCCGACCGCACCCGCGGCGGCAGCCGCCGTCACTCGCTCGCGCAGTTTGTTGAAGTCGCAGGTCGTCTTGCAGATGTCGGTCGGCTTCAGCAGCACCAGCGCACCTTTGGCATCGACCTTGGCGAGTTCCTCGGCCGAGCCGGTGCCCGCGTAGACGACGGGCTTCTGCCCGTTGGCGGGCAGTCGGGGAATCGTCGACCGCACGAGGGTGGTTACGGGCTTCCCGTCCTTCGTCCACTTCTGGTTTCCGCCGTTTATGGTGGTGTCCGGTGTCGCATAGCGGGCGTCCAGGTCGAAGGAGTCGCCGTTCCCCGTGACCTTCATCGTCACTGATGGCGGTACCAGGACATGCCGGCTGAAGAAGTCGAGCGTGCCGAGGCTGACCTCACCGGTGGTCGGCAGTGCCCACCAGTGCGGCTCACCGGGACCGTATTCGGTGGCCAACGACGCCGTGATCCCCCAGTCTCCGTCCACGGAGCTGCGCTGGGTCTTGAAGAGTGCCGTGTATGTCTCGGTCCGCTCCGGGGTGTTCACACGGATGGGCTTGACCTTCCGAAGGTCCAGCTCCACCGTGGTTGCCCCGTTGACCTCCGCCTCCGGCACCATCGGTGCGGCCTTGTGCAGCTCGCCGGCCGAGTCCCGCCACGTCACCCCGAGGGCTGCCGTGACAGTACCGGAGAAGACCCGTGCCTTGATCGTCTCGCCGCCCGGTACCGTCAGCGGCTTTTCGTACAGGTTCAGCTTGTCCTCGTCGACCGGGACGATCAGCGCGCTGCCGTACGAGACATCGGTGGCTCCGGCCGGAGGAATGACCTTGATGGTCAGGTCGTGGCGGATCGGCTCCACATAGCTCGAGATCCGCGATGATCCGAGCAGTGTCCCCGCACTGTCCTGGGCGGTCAGGACGCCGGCGTATGCGCCGTACTGCCCGGAACTGTCCACCACCCTGCCGTCCATGGTCACCGTCACATCGGCCGAGCCCTTGGCGGGCACGGTGACCTGGTCGGCGCTGAGGGTGAAGAGCCCCTCCGGTGCGGGCTTGCCCGAGGAGGAAGCCGAGGCGGAGAGCGTAAGAGTGATCGGCTCGTCGGTCACGTTGGTGTAGGTGACCGTCCTGGACACCGGCGAGTGCGGGTATTCGGCTCGGCCGAAGTTCAGGTTGGCGTCGGGGATGATCTTCGGATCGATTGCGCGGGCCACGTCCACCCGGCCGGCTCCCTGCGCGAACAGGTCGTGCCCGAGGTCCTTGGAGGTCGCCATCAGCAGCGACTTGATCTGCCGCCCGGTGAAGTCCGGGTGCTGCTGGGCGATGATCGCCGCGGCACCGGCCATATGGGGCGTAGCCATGGAAGTGCCGTTGGCGGACGTGTAGTAATCGTCCACGGGCTTGCCCATCCCGGTGCCCTTGGCGCGGGCCGCGACGATGGCGACGCCCGGCGCCGCGATGTCCGGCTTGGCCGCGCCGTCCCCGACGCGGGGTCCGCGGCTGGAGAAGGGGGCCATCCGGTCGCTCTTGTCCACGGCCGCGACGGTCAGCGCCTCGTCGGCGGCACCTGGCGACCCGACCGTCTCGGAGTTCGGGCCGGCGTTGCCCGCGGCGATGACGAACAAGGTGCCGTAGGTGCGGCTGAGACTGTTGACCGATGTGCTCAGCGGGTCCTTTCCGTCGGAGGGCGCGCCGCCGAGGCTCATGTTCACCACGTCGGCACCGGACTTGGCGGCCCACTCCATGCCGGCGATGACCGCGGAGCCGGCGCACGAGCCGTCCGAACCGCAGACTCTGCCGATGGCGAGCTTCGTACCGGGCGCCACACCGCGGCGCAGCCCGTCGGAGGCCTGCCCGGTACCGGCGATCGTGGACGCCACATGGGTACCGTGTCCGTGTTCGTCCACCGGACCCTTCGGGCTGTCGGTGAAGTCAACCGCCTCGGTGATCCGGTCGGCGAGATCCGGGTGGGTGGCATCGATGCCACTGTCCAGCACCGCAACCTTCACGTTCGAACCGTCGTAGCCGCGCTCCCAGGCGGCGGGCGCGCCGATCTGCGGCACGGACTGCTCGAGCTGCAGCTTCGTCAGCTCGTCCAGCCACACCTTCTTCACCCTGGCCAGCGGGCCGGTCGCCAGGGAGGCGGCGGACTTGCCGGTGTTCTTCTTCCGTACCTCTTGCCACCACTGGCCGTTGCCCTTGATGGTCATCGAGCGGCCGTTGATGCTCGGTAGCACGGTCTTGGCGGTCGTACCGGTGGGGGGCGTCACCGTCCGGGCACTGGTCTTGCCGGTGTACGTGGCGATTACCGGGACCTGACCGGTCCTGCCCGCGGTCGTCCAATCGGCCAGCTTGGCGAGGTTGAAGAGCTCCCAGTCCAGCACGTCGGCACGGAGCAGCGACAACGCGTCTTCCGGTACGACGTAGACCTGGTCGTTTCTGGTGACGGTGTGAAAGAGAACCGACTCGTTTCCGGGCCGCGTCGCGGGCACGATCTCACGGACGACCGGCTTCCGGTCCTCGGTGATGCCGATCTGCACCTTGTCGCCGGTCACCAGCGTCAGCGACAGGTTCGCCCGATTTCCGGCAGCGGCCTTGAGAAGGCTGTCTCCGACCGAAGCCGGCAGGTCGAGGGAAGTAAGGGAAGACGGAGCCGGAGTCGGGTTGGAGGCGTTCGCCGCGGTGCTCGACATGACCGTCCCAAGGACGGTCATGCCGACGGCCGCGGTGACCAACCGTCGTCTGAGACGCCTCATCGCGAGGCCTCCTGAGCTGCCGTTGTTTCGTGTTCGCCATGAGAATGGCGTGGTGGATGCATGAGCTTCTCCTGCTCTTCGCGAGAAAGAAGTACTTGGTGCATTCGGCAGATACTTTCGGACCCTGCGCGGACCGAGGCAACTGATTGGCAGTGGCGGATCTCTTCCATGTCGCAAACCCGCCACGGCAATTGGCGGCAAAGCTGGCAGAGGAACGTCAATGCATGCGCAGCCAGCGAAAACCACCGGCGTCGATATCGGCAAGGCGCAGCTGCACCGAAGCTGCGGTGCAGCGAGCGAACCGGTGCGGACGTCAGAAATATCGGTTGCGCCCCGCCTTTTCGAGATTGCTGCTGATTTCGGCAATACGGAGGAGCGGCAAGGTATTTGGTTTCCGGTTCGCCGTTTCGGTGTCGCCGATGAGAGTGCCCTTGGTACCGCGGTAGTGGGTGACGTGCACAACAAGCAGCGCCCACTGGCGACAACCTGACAGAGGGATAGGGTTCGGGTGAGAGGGATCCGCTCGGTGCACGCGAGTTGCGCCAGGTCCGGACACGGTGGCCGCCCGAGGAGGAGCCGGATGCTGCAGGCGCTGGGATTGGGCCCGGCCGAAGAGGACATCTACACGGCACTGCTGGCCCGCCCGACAGCCTCTGCGCAGGAACTCGCCCGGCAGACCGGACTCGAGAAGGCCGAGACCACCCGCATCCTGCTTGACCTGGCGACACGTGGTCTGGTGGCCGTCGCCACCGAGGCCGGGAGCGGGGCACCCGACTCGACTGACTGCGGGGCCGGCCTCCAGCCCGCCCGCTACCGGCTCACACCGCCCTCGGTGGCCCTGGCCCCGTTCCTCGTCGAGCAGCGCAACGCGCTGCACCGGGCCGAGACCGCCTTCTCGATGCTGACCGAGCAGTACCGCAGCACTGCCGCGCACCCCGCGGGCAGCGTCGTGGAGGCGGTCGTCGGCGTGGAGCAGGTCGCACACCGCTTCCACCAACTGCAGCGCGGCGCCCAGCGAGAGTTGCTCGTCTTCCTGGTCGGCGAGCCCATCGCGGTGCCGCGCGAGGATGCCGACATGTCGGAGAGTTCCGCGCTGGACCGCGGAGTCGACTTCCGGGTCGTGGCCGCCAAGGACTATCTCGACGGTCCCGGCATGGCAAAGGAAGCACGGGCGAGCATCACGGCAGGCCTCGAGCTTCGCCTGGTCGACTCGCTGCCGCTGAAGATGGTCGTCTCGGACCGGGAGCGCGCCATGGTGCCACTGGACATGGCGGACTCCGGCGGCGAGCCGAGCGCGATCGTGGTGCACCGCAGCGGCCTGCTGACAGCCCTGGTCCATCTGTTCGAGAAGGAATGGGCCCAGGCCCGGCCGCTGTACACCACCACCACGGGGGTGCGCGCGGAGCCGACAGGTGATCAGCAGCCGACCGAAGGGGAACTGGAGGTCCTCGCCCTGCTGCTGGCAGGGATCTCCGACCGGCGGGTGGCCTCCCAACTCGGCCTGTCCATACGCACCGTGGAGCGACGGACGCGCCGTCTGATGGATCTGGCCGGAGCAGATTCGCGCCTGCAACTCGGATGGCACGCCGCACGTGCGGGCTGGCTTTGACCTCCTCCTCGGCCGGGCAGGCGTACCCCACCGGCCGAGTCCGAAGGCCCATCAAGCCGGCGCGCCGATGGATGTGACCGCATGGCGGAAACCCGCCATGCGGGAAACCCGCCACGCGCGGCACCCCCGCTCAATCCATACGTCTGCGAGGCTGCAGCCGCAGTTTGGCATATGTTCATGGCGCACATAGGGAGATTCATGCGTTCCATAACGCGTATGGCCTTGGGCACGGCGACCGCCGCCGTCCTGGCCGTCACTGCGGCCGCGCCTTCCGGGGCGGCGGATACACCGTCTGACGGTTCCTCGGGGAAGAGGCCCATCGCCGGCGGCGGGACCGCAGCAAAGGGTGGCAAGCAGGTGACGGTCACGCTCGTCACCGGCGACAAGGTGCAGGTGACCACGGACGCGTCGGGTCGCAGCTCGGCGGCGGTGCTGCCCCGCAAGGACGGCACACAGCCGATGGTGCAGACCTATCAGAGGGGCAAGGACCTCTACGTCTACCCGGAGGGCGCCTCTCAGGCGATCGCTCAGGGCAAGGTCGACGAGGAGTTGTTCAATGTCACCGGGCTCATCCGTCAGGGATACGACGACGCACATTCCGACGCGCTGCCGCTCATTGCCACTTATCAGAACAATGTGAACGTTGCCGACAGTGCGCCGGCGGCTCCGCGTGGGGCCGAGCGGGGTCTGATCCTCCCGGCTGTGGACGGCGTCGCGCTCAAGGCCGGCAAGGACACTGCCGCCACCTTCTGGCAGGATGTCACCAACCCGCACTCACGTTCTGGTTCCACGCTGAAGAAGCTGTGGCTGGACGGCAAGGTCGAGGCCACGCTGGACCAGTCCACCAAGCAGGTGCACGCGCCGGAGGCCTGGGCGGCCGGCTACGACGGCAAGGGCACCAAGGTCGCCGTGCTGGACACGGGCGCGGATGCCGAGCACCCGGACCTGGTGAACCGGGTGGAAGCGTCCAAGAACTTCACGGATTCCAAGACCACCAACGACTATGTGGGCCACGGCACGCACACCGCCTCCACGGTCGGCGGGTCCGGAGCGGCCAGTGACGGCCGGAAGAAGGGCGTCGCCCCCGGTTCCTCCCTGCTCGTTGGCAAGGTCCTCAACGACGCAGGCTACGGCCTGGACTCCTGGATCATCGCGGGTATGCAGTGGGCCGTCGACCAGAAGGCCGACGTCGTCTCCATGAGCCTCGGCAACCCCAGGATCGGCGACTGCGCCGACCCGATGGCCCAGGCCACGCAGGAACTGTCGAAGAGCAAGCACACCCTGTTCGTCGTCGCCGCCGGCAACTCCGGCCCGGGCGCCGAGACCGTCTCCTCGCCCGGGTGCGTGCCCGGCGTGCTGACCGTGGGCGCCGTCGACCGCGACGACACCACCGCGCAGTTCTCCAGCCGCGGTCCGGTGGCCGTCACGCACACCCTCAAGCCCGAGATCGCCGCCCCCGGTGTCGGCATCTCGGCGGCGGCCGCCGGTGGCCGCGGCGTCTATGCCTACCGGACGATGTCGGGCACCTCCATGGCCACCCCGCATGTCGCGGGCGCTGCGGCTGTCGTCCGGCAGGCGCACCCGGACTGGACCGCGCAGCAGATCAAGGCTGCCCTGGTCTCCTCCGCCCGCACCGGCGGCAAGGTCGCCGGCGCCGACCAGACCGGCGGTGGGGTACTTGACGTGTTCGGCGCGGTGAACCAGAAGGCGCTCTCCGCGCCCGCCGTCCAGGCCGGCAGCTACAACTGGCCGCAGGACGCGTCGGACCGCACCACCGTGCAGGTGCCCTTCACCAACACCAGCGACAGCGACCTGACGCTCCATCTGAAGGTCAGCGGTGTCCACGGCAACGACGGCAGCGACGTCACCTCCGGAGTCATCAAGCTGGAAGAGAACCAGGTGACGGTCCCGGCGGGGGCCACCGCTCAGGTGCCGCTGCAGATCGACCCCACCGCCCGTCTGAAGCCCGCCCAGTACGGTGCGGTCACCGGCCGGATCCTGGCCACCGGCGGCGATGTGCACGTCTCCGTGCCCGTCACTCTCTACGTCCAGCCGGAGACGGTCACCCTCCAGGTCAAGGTCATCGACCGCAACGGCAAGCCCGCGACCGGCCCCTCCTCCCTGGACGTCGCCAGCCTCGACACCGACGAGGGCGAGCGCCGCACCAACGCGGGTGCGCCCGAGCAGACCTACCGTGTGCGCCCGGGCGACTACGCCCTCAGCAGCTTCGTGGCGACGTCCGACGCGAGCAACAAGCCCGAATCGGTCAGCTACCTCGCGAACCCGCAGCTGCGGATCACCAAGGACACCACCGTCGTCCTCGACGCCCGCAAGGCCCACCAGCTGAGCCTGCACACCGACCGCCCCTCGACGCTGCAGGGCACCACGTTGAACTACGTCCGCGGGTGGGACGACACCTGGCAGCTCAGCGGAACACTCACGGCCAGCGGCGCCGTGCAGAAGTTCTACGCAGACATCGACGGCCGCGCTCAGAAGGGCACCTTCGAGTTCCGGCCCACCTGGCGCGCGACCGGCTCCGAGGACGGCTCGTCCTACGTCTACAACGTGTCGTTCCCGACCGAGGGCCCGCTGCAGTCCGACCAGGTCTACCAGCCGAAGGACTCGAAGCTGGCCCAGGTCACCGAGACGTGGAACTCCATGGGCAAGGAGGCCGACTACATCGACGCGCTGTTCCTCCGTCCCTCCGGGAGCAGCTCCACCCAGATCCCCGTGAGCCTGTACCAGACGGTCCACGTGCCCGGTACCCGCACCGCCTACTACACGACCGGCGACGACGCCTGGTACCACGGCGCGATGAGCAGCTTCCCGTTCGCCGCGTTCATGGGCGACCAGGACCGCACCTACCAGGCCGGACAGCGGAGCACCGAGGAGTGGTACGGCGGCCCCCTGCGGCCGGCCGCGCCGCGCGACGCCGACGGCAACCTGATGCTGGCCGCCGAGCGGCAGGGCAACCTGTTCGGCATCCAGAACGCCCTCTGGGTCGACGGCTCCGGCGACCACTGGACCTACGGTGGGTCGTTCGGTGACATCGGCAAGATGTCACTGAAGCGCAACGGCGAAGAGATCGGCCGGCTCGCCTACCCGTACGGCGTGTTCGAGGTGCCGGACGAGGACTCTGCGTACGAGCTCACCCAGCACCTGGAGAAGATCTACACCGGGGACAAGAACTGGCTGCGTTCCACCGCTGTCGACACCACCTGGAGCTTCCGCTCCCACCTGGAGTCCGACGTCTACTCCCGCGGCCTGCCGCTCCTCCACCCGGCGTACGACCTGCCGGTGGACGGCATGAACACCTTGCCCGCGCAGAGCGGCATCAAGGTCGGTCTGTCGGTCGAGGGCCACGCCGATTACACCCCGGGTGCGATCAAGGCGGCCTCGCTGTCCTATTCCTACGACGGCGGCGACACCTGGACCCAGGCGCCGACCGAGCAGCACGACGGCAAGTGGACGGCCGTCGTCGACCACACCGGCGCCTCCGGCAAGCAGGTCATGACGAAGGCCACCTTCACCGACGCCAACGGCAACGCGGTCACCCAGACCATCACCCGCGCCTACGACGTGCGGTAACCACACGGTCTGTCCGGGCGGTCCCTCTGCAACGGGCGGCCGCCCGGCCGGACAGCGGAGATCCACGACACGACGAAGCCCCGCCATTCTCTTGGCGGGGCTTCGTCGTGGTGCGCCCAGCATGGGAGATTGATTGGGGGTGGAAGTCCCCTGGGGGAAGAGGTGGTGCTAACCCCGAGCCGGAGGCAAGGGCGTCACCGTGAGGTGGGGTCTGGAGGAAGCCCGAGGCGAGACCCGGGTACCGAGGAACACGAACCGCGTATGAGGCGCGCTGGTCTGGGTGAGTCGGCTACGTACGACCGCGCGGCGACGCGATGTTCTGCGGGGGCGGCGGTGTTGTCGCGACCCGTATCAGGGCCCAGGACGGCTCGCGGGTGTGGACGGCGAAGAGCCCGGGCATCCCCGTCCAGGGCATGCACCTGGTGGGCGCCACCGACGACACGGTGCTCGGCTACCGCTTCGCCGCCCAGGACGCCCCGCAGGACCCTCCCACCGAGGTGGTGGCCCTCGACGCGAACAACGGCCGGGAACTGTGGTCCGTGCCGTCCGGCGCCCAGTCGACGGCCGTCACCGGGCGGACCCAGGACGCCCTTGTGATCGGCTCCACCGTCGTGACGGTCGACGCTTCCAACTCCCGCTTCGAGACCCGGGACGCGCACAGCGGTGCGGTCACCTGGACGACGCCGTTCCCCACGGGTACGCAGTGCGCTCCCGTCCCGGTGGGCCCACAGCTCCTCGCGATGTGCGCGACGGATGCGGAGCTCGATGCCTCAGAGGTGCGCCACCCCACCCTGTACACGGTCGACCGCGCCTCGGGGACGCTGGGCAGGCCCATCGCTGTCGACGGCCCCGCCGTGCCGATGGGCGTCGCCAACGGCAGGCTCGTGCTCCTCCAGGGACAGATGGAGGGACCGGAGCTGGTCGGCTACGACGGGGTGGCGCGGGTCGACCCGGCTTCGCGGAAGGTCACGTACTCCCGACTGGCCAAGACATACGCGGGGACGCCCGGCATGGCGGACGGCACCGTCTACGTGAGCGGGCAGACCGGTCTCGTCACAGCGCTCGACCCCGCGACCGGCCGGAAGAAGTGGTCGCGGCAGACCGGTGTGGAAGGCGCGTCGGGTCCCGTTGCGGGAGACGACGCACTGTATTTCAGCTCGGCCACCGGCCGGTTGGTCGCGCTGTCGCCGTACGATGGCACACCCCTGTGGACAACAGACCCGCAGGCCGATGGTTTGACGGGCGAGCAGGGCGCAAGCCCGCGCGTGACCGTTGCGGGGCGTGCGGTGATCGTGGCCGCGACTAAGAACACTCTCTTCGCCTTCGACGCGCAGAAGCCGCCGAAGTCGGGCTGACCCGGACGGCACCGGACGCCGGCCGCTTTCCTTGCCCTGCGGACACCTCAGCTGTGCCACACCTCCGTGCCGAGCGACGACCACGATTCGACATTCGTCGGGCTCGCGCTGTGAGCTTCCCGACATTCAACCGATGACGGAGCTGTGCCGCCGGCCATAAAGTCCGCGTAAACCCGTCATTCGGCAGAGGGGCGAACAAAGTCTCGTGCGCCGTACCCTGTTGAACTTCTTGTTTTCCCGAGCACCGCCTCGGGGCTGGAAGGTTCCGTCCTCGTCCGGTTGATTCATCTTCTTGAAGCACGGTAATGAGCGCATTCTTGACGTTTCGTCATCGCATGCGGAGTGACGACGGCCGTGGTATTCGGTTCCAGCCGGTGACGGCTGCTCAGGCACGGACACCTGCTGGCCCCCATCGTCGAAAGCGGCCTCATGCGGCCCGTGTTCTAGTACGAGGATGCGATTCGTCAGCACGTGCTCGTGGAACCTGCCGTGGACAGTGACGGCGACGGAAATCCCGATGTGGTCGCGGCCGGCATCATCCGGCCGAAAGAGACCGAGTGGAGCCTCCAACTCCCCGTGATCACGGACTTCAGGCCGTGCTAAAGCACGCTGGGCCGCGGAAACGAGTCGCAGCTGAAGCAGTACGGATGAGCCGAGATCAGCCTAAGAATTCACGATTCGGGTTTTCATGCACCGCTTAGGAGAGCTGTACATGTCTCATCCCCCCTCCGCGCGGCCATTCCGCCGCAGATCGCGTCCGGTCGCGTTGACCACGATGGTCGGACGCGTCTGCACGCTGATCGTGGCGCTCGCCGTCGCCGCACTCACGGTGATCGCTTTACCGGCCGCGGCCGCGACCCCCACTTCCACCGCCTCAGCCTCCGCTACCTCCGCCAAGAATCCTGTCTCGACGGCGAAGGCCGCCGGCCCGACTTCGCCTGGCCGGCACCCCGCCAATCAGGTGTGCGACAAGCCGTCAAAAGCCGGTGAGATGTCGTGCTTTGCGATGGTCCGGACCGATGTCGTCAAGGAGAAGGGTCTCCAGGCTGATGCCGCACCGGCCGGTTTCGGTCCGGCCGACCTGCAGAGCGCGTACAACCTGCCTTCTGCCGGATCCACTGAGACCGTCGCCGTCGTGGCTGCGTACGACAACCCGAACGCCGAGGCGGACCTGGCGGTCTACCGTCAGCAGTACGGGCTGCCGCCGTGCACCACGGCCAACGGCTGCTTCAAGAAGATCGACCAGCGCGGCGCCACCGGCTATCCGGCAGGGAACTCCACGTGGGCCTCGGAGATCGCACTGGACATTGACATGGTCAGCGCGACATGCCCGAGCTGCAAGATCCTGCTGGTCGAGGCCGACGACGCCCAAATGAAGAACCTCGGCGTGGCCGTGAACCAGGCGGTCGCCCAGGGCGCCAAGCACATCTCCAACAGCTGGGGCAGTATCGAGACTTCCACCGAGCTCCAGAACGAAGCCTACTTCAACCACCCCGGTGTCGCGATCACCTTCGCCACCGGTGACAGCGGTCACCGCGTCGCGTACCCGGCTGCGTCGCGGTATGTGACGGCGGTCGGGGGCACCTCGCTGTTCAAGGACACTTCCATCGCCCGTGGTTGGACCGAGAGTGCATGGAATTTGGCGGGCAGCGGCTGCTCGAGGTACGTGCCCAAGCCGTCTTTCCAGCAGGACACCGGCTGCGCGCGCCGTACGACCGCGGATGTGTCCGCGGTCGCGGACCCGAGCACCGGTGTCGCGGTCTACGACGGCGGCTGGAGGGTTTTCGGCGGCACCAGTGCGTCCGCCCCGATCATCGCCGCGGTCTACGCGCTGGCCGGGACGCCGGAGGCGGGTTCGGCGCCCAACTCCTACCCGTATAGTGCCCAGCCCTCCGCGCTGAATGATGTGACGTCTGGGAGCAACGGAAGTTGCACGCCTGGGTACCTGTGCAACGGAGGGCCGGGGTATGACGGGCCGACCGGGCTCGGCACCCCGAACGGGCTTGCGGCGTTCCGCCCCGCGCCCTCCGGGCCGCACGGCACTGTCGCGGGTACGGTGACCGACGGCAGCGCTCCGGTGGCGGAGGCCAAGGTAACTATGGGTGACGTCACGGCGATGACGGACAGACAGGGCCGCTACACCCTGACCGCGTCACCGGGAACGTATGACGTCAGCGTGAGCAAGTTCGGGTACGGCACCAAGACCGTTTCGGGTGTCGCGATCGCTGACGGGCAGACGGTGACCGAGGACTTCGCGCTGAGCGCGAAGTCGCGCGTCGACATCACCGGCAAGGTCCATGACGGTTCCGGTCACGGCTGGCCGCTGTATGCGACGGTGCGGGTCAAGGGCGAGCCGACGGCGGTCGCCTACACCGACCCGAAGACGGGGAAGTACACGCTGAGTGTGCCCGTCTCCGGCACCTACACCCTGCAGGTCGACCCGGTGTATCCGGGTTATGAGCGTAACTCTCAGGCTGTGCAGGTGGGTTCGGCGGATGTGACGCATGATGTCAACGCGTCGGTCGACCAGGCGACCTGCACTGCCGCCGGGTACGGCTTCAAGTACCACGGCACCACCGAGTCCTTCGACGACGGCACCAAGCCGGCGAGCTGGACCGTCGATGACAAGGTCGGCAACGGTCAGACCTGGGTGTTCAAGGATCCCCGCAAGGTCGGCAACAGGACCGGCGGGTCCGGCGACTTCGCCGTCCTCGACAGCGACTACTACGGCCGCACCAGTTCACAGGACAGCTCGCTGATCAGCCCGGTCATGGACTTCAGCCAGCAAGCCCAACCGGTCCTGACCTTCCACTCCGACTACAACGGCATCGGGTCCCAGACCGGAGACGTCGATCTCAGCGTCGACGGCGGCCAGACGTGGAAGACCCTCTGGCACCACACCAACGACAGAGCCTGGGGGCCGCGGACCGAGGTCGTGGACCTGTCCCAGGCCGCCGGCAAGGCCAAAGTCCAGGTGCGGTTCCACTTCACCGCCGACTGGGGCCTGTGGTGGCAGGTCGACGACGTCCTGCTCGGCAGCCGCACCTGTGACCCGCTGCCAGGCGGCCTGGTCGTCGGCCGGGTGACCGACAAGAACACCGGGGCCGGAATCAACGGCGCCACGGTGACCTCGGCCGACAAGCCCACCGAGAAGACGACCTCTGCCGCGACGCCGAACAACCCGAAGCTGAGCGACGGCTTCTACTGGATGTTCTCCACGCTCACCGGGGAACACAAGTTCTCCGCCGCGGTGGGGCGCCACTACAGCCCACAGGACATCACGGTCAACGTGGCCCCGGACCAGGCAACGGACGGCACGTTCGCCCTGCCCGCACCCCGGCTCGCGGTCAGCCCGGCCCAGCTCAGCACGACCGTCGACTGGCAGGGCCAGGCCAACTCCGCCCTGACCCTGAAGAACACCGGAACCGCCCCGCTCACCGCCAAGATCGGCGAGTGGCCGGTCGTCAACCAGCCCGCCGCGCAGCCTGCCGCGGCGCAGCAAGGTGCTCCGCTGCAGAAGGTGAAGGGAGATTACAGTCCCCTGCCGCCCCAGCCCGGCAAGACCAAGCGTACTGCGGCGGCCAAGCCGTCGGTGACGCCGTACTCGGCGCCGTGGACGACGGTGGCCGACTACCCCATAGAGATCATGGACAACGCTGTGGCGACCATCGGCGGCAAGGTCTACTCGGTCGGCGGATTCGACGGCACGACCTACCGCAACAATGCCTACCGTTACGACGCGGATGCCCAGGCGTGGAGTGCTCTGCCGAACCTGAGCGTCGCCCGGGATGCGCCGCAGGCGGCCGCCTACGGTGGCAAGCTCTACGTCTTCGGCGGCTGGGGCCTGGACGGGCACCCGGTGGCCAAGACCGAGATCTACGACCCGGCGAGCGGTACCTGGTCCACGGGCGCCGACAACCCGAAAGCGTACGACGCCGCCGGCGTGGCCGTGCTGGGCGACAAGATCTACATCGTCGGTGGCTGCCTGGGCAGCGTCTGCACCACTGCGGATGTGCAGGTCTACGATCCTGCGACGAACTCCTGGAGTTCGGGCCCGGCGTATCCGGAGCGGACCGCCTGGCTCGGCTGCGGTGCCATCGAGGACAAGCTGTACTGCGCGGGCGGGTGGAATGGCATCGGCAGCACGCACGCCTACAGCTACGACCCGGCATCCGCCAAATGGACTCGCGTCGCTGACCTGCCGATCGAGCTGTGGGGGATGGGCTCCTCGGTGTCAGCCGGCAAGCTCCTCGTGTCCGGTGGCGTGACCGACCACTCCAGCGTGCTCACCAACCAGGGCTTCGCCTACGACCCGGAAGCCGATGCCTGGGCCGCGCTGCCCAACTCCAACAACACTCTCTACCGCGGCGGATCCACCTGCGGCTTCTACAAGATCGGTGGTTCCGCCGGAAGAAACTACGGTTCTACGAAAGCGGAGCTGTTGCCCGGCAATGACCAGTGCACAGCCACGGGCGATGTCCCCTGGCTCTCACTGGACAAGACCGAGGTGACGATCCAGCCGGGCGAGAGCGTTGATGTCAACGCGAGTTTCAACGCGAACATCGCCGAGATCACCCAGCCGGGCACGTTCGCCGCGCAGCTCACGATCGGCGCGAAGACCCCGTACGGGGCGATCCCCTCGGTGCCGGTGACGCTCACGGTGAACCCGCCCAAGACCTGGGGAAAGATCACCGGGACGGTTACCGGGGTCGGCTGCACCGACACGTCGGCGCCGCTGACCGGAGCGACCGTGCAGATCACCTCGAAGACGGCGAACTACACCCTGAAGACCGACCGGAACGGTCGGTACGTGTACTGGCTCGACGTCAAGAACAACCCGCTCACGGTGACCGCCTCCAAGGACGGCTGGGAGCCGCAGACCCGATCGGTCAAGATCAAGGAGGGTAAGGCGACCGCGGCCGACTTCTCTCTCAAGTACACGTGCACCTGACCTGACGCTCCGTGGGGGGCGGGGCCCCCGCCCCCGCCCCCCACGAACGGGCGACCCGAACCCGTTATCCGGCAGAGGGGGCGAATAAAGTCTCGTGCGCCGTGCCCTGTTGAAATCGTTTTCCCGAGCACCGCCTCGGGGCTGGAAGGTTCCGTCCTCGTCCGGTTGATTCATCTTCTGGAAGCACAGTAATGAGTACCATTCTTGACGTTTCGTCAGAACGTGCTCTGGAACCTGCCGTGGGCAGTGACGGCGACGGAAATCCCGATGTGGTCGCGGCCGGCATCATCCGGCCGAAAGACCGAGTGGAGCCTCCAGCTCCCCGTGATCACGGACTTCAGTCCGTATTGCAGCACGCTGGGCCGCGGAAACGAGTCGCGGTTGAAGAAGTGCGACTGAGCCGAGATCTGTCTGATGAAGAATTCACGATTTGGGTTTGCACGCACCCCGTAGGAGATGTACATGTCTCATCCCCCCTCCGCGCAACCGGCCCGCATCAGATCGGGTCCGCTCGCGTTGACCACGACGGTCATGTCACGTACCCGGCGCATCCTCAGGGGAGCAGCGGCGGTCACCGTTGTGGCCCTGACGCTTGGCGTCGGTCCGGCGCTGCCTGCGACGGCGGCGAGTCAGACCGAAGGCACGATCGAGAACGCGGGCGCGCCCGGTGCCATCAAGGATCGGTACATCGTGATCCTCGGCAAGGGAGCCGACGCCGACTCGCGCAAGGGCAAGGCGCTGGCCGCCAAGTACGGTGCCAAGGTCAAGAGGACCTACGACACGGCGCTCAACGGCTACGCCGTTGAACTGACGGAGAAGCAGGCCAAGCGGTTCGCCGCCGACCCGGCCGTGGAGTCCGTTGTGCAGGACCAGGTCGTCAAGGCCACCGGCACCGACCCGACCGGCACTCAGCCCAAACCGCCCTCCTGGGGGCTGGACCGGATCGACCAGCGAGCCCTGCCGCTCGACAACAGCTACACCTACGCGGGCAGGGCGGGCGGCGGAGTCACGGCCTACATCATCGACACCGGTGTGCGCATCAGCCACCAGGACTTCGGCGGCCGCGCCAGCTACGGGTACGACGCTGTGGACGGCGACGACAAAGCCGAGGACGGCCACGGCCACGGCACGCACGTCGCCGGCACGGTCGCGGGCTCGTCGTACGGTGTGGCCAAGGCGGCCAAGATCGTCGCGGTACGCGTGCTCAACAACAACGGCTCCGGTTCCACCTCCGGCGTCATCGCGGGCGTGGACTGGGTGACCGCCAACGCCGTCAAGCCCGCGGTGGCCAACATGAGCCTCGGCGGATTTGCCGACACGGCGCTGGACACCGCTGTCCGCAACTCCATAGCCTCCGGGGTCACCTACGCCGTGGCGGCGGGCAACGACAACGTCGATGCCGCCACTTCGTCCCCGGCCCGCGTGACCGAGGCCCTCACCGTCGGCTCCACCACCAGCGGCGACGCCCGCTCCAGCTTCTCCAACTACGGCAGCACGGTGGACATCTTCGCGCCCGGGTCAGCCATCACGTCGGCGTCGAACACCGGCGACACCGCCACCAACACCCTCAACGGCACCTCGATGGCGTCCCCGCACGTGGCCGGAGCAGCAGCGCTCTACCTGGCGGACAACCCCACCGCCACCCCATCGCAGGTCGCAGGGGCGCTGACCTCCGCAGCCACCACCGGAGTGGTGACCGACCGGGGCACCGGTTCCCCCAACCTGCTGTTGAACGTCGAGGAGTTCCGTTCCGGGCCGCGCGGCATCGTCACGGGTACGGTGACCGACGGCACGGCTCCGCTGGCGGCGGCCAAGGTCACCGTGGGTGACGTCACGGCGATGACGGACGGGCAGGGGCACTACACCCTGGCCGCGTCACCGGGAACCTACGACATCAGCGCGAGCAAGTTCGGGTACGGCACCAAGACCGTTTCGGGTGTCGCGATCGCTGACGGGCAGACGGTGACCGAGGACTTCGCGCTGAGCGCGAAGTCGCGCGTCAACATCACCGGCAAGGTCCATGACGGTTCCGGTCACGGCTGGCCGCTGTATGCGACCGTGCGGGTCAAGGACGAGCCGACGGCGGTCGCCTACACCGACCCCAAGACGGGGAAGTACACGCTGAGTGTGCCCGTTTCCGACACCTACACCCTGCAGGTCGACCCGGTGTATCCGGGTTATAAGCGTAAATCTCAGGCTGTGCAGGTGGGTTCGGCGGATTTGACGCATGATGTCAACGCGTCGGTCGACCAGGCGACCTGCAGCGCGACCGGATACGGCTTCCACTCTGCCGGCCCCACCGAGTCCTTCAACGGCCCCACCGCGCCGACGGGCTGGACCGTCGACGAGAGGCTCGGCAACGGCCAGACCTGGGCGTTCAACGACCCGGGCCAGCGCGGCAACAAAACCGGCGGGTCCGGCGGCTTCGCCGTCATCGACAGTGCGCAATACGGCTCCGACAAGTCACAGGACAGCTCGCTGATCAGCCCGGTGATGGACTTCAGCCAACGAACCCGCCCGGTCCTGAGGTTCCGCACCGACTACTACAGCGTCCCGGGCCAGACCGGGGACGTCGATCTCAGCGTCGACGGCGGTCAGACGTGGAACAACGTGTGGCACCACACCACCGACGACGCCCGGGGGCCGCGGACCGAGGGCGTGGAACTGCCCCAGGCCGCCGGTAAGGCCAACGTCCAGGTGAGGTTCCACTTCACCGCCGGCTTCGGGCGGTGGTGGCAGGTCGACGACGTCTACCTTGGCGACGGCGCATGCGACCCGGTACCGGGCGGCCTGGTCCTCGGCCGGGTAACCGACAAGAACACCGGAGCCGGCATCAACGGCGCCACGGTGACCTCGGCCGACAAGCCCGCGGAGAAGACGACCTCGACGGCGACGCCGAACGACCCGAACCTGGGCGACGGCTTCTACTGGATGTTCTCCTCCCTCACCGGGAAGCACACCTTCTCCGCCACGGCCCAGAACTCCTACAGCCCAGAGGACATCACCGTCAACGTGGCCCCGGAGCAGGCAACGGACGGCACGTTCGCCCTGCCCGCACCCCGGATCGAGGTCCCGGCCCAGCTCGGCAAGACCGTCGACTGGCAGGGCCAGGCCAGCTCCACCATGACCTTGAAGAACACCGGAACCGCCCCGGTGACCGCCCAGATCGGTGAGCAGCCGGGCGGCCACCGGCCCGCCGCGGCGCAGCAGGGTGCTCCACTGCACGAAGTGAAGGGAAACTACAGCCCCCTGCGGTTCCGGCCCGGCAAGACCGCGCAGACGGCGGCCGCGAAGTCGTCGGCGGCGCCGTACGCGGCGCCGTGGACGACGGTGGCCGACTACCCCGTACCGGTCATGGACAACGCCGTGGCGACCCTCGGCGGCAAGGTCTACTCGGTCGGCGGAACCGACGGCAATGCCACTTACAACAAGGCCTACGTCTACGACCCAGGCGCCCAGGCGTGGAGCGCCCTGCCGAACCTGAGCATCGCCCGTGCGGCGCCGCAGGCTGCTGCCTACGGTGGCAAGCTCTACGTCTTCGGCGGCTGGGACACGGACGGGCGGCCGGTGGCCAAGACCGAGATCTACGACCCGGCGACCGGTGCTTGGTCCGCCGGCGCCGACAACCCGAAACCGTACGCCGGCGCCGCCGTGACCGTACTGGGCAGCAAGATCTACATCATCGGCGGCTGCACGTTCGACGACTGCAGCGGGACGGACGTGCAGGCGTACGACCCGGCCTCGAACACCTGGAGTTCGGGCGCGGCGTATCCGGAGCCGGTCTCCTGGCTCGGCTGTGGCCCCATCGCGAACAAGCTGTACTGCGCGGGCGGGGCGACCGAGGCCGGCACCGTCAAGCACGCCTACAGCTACGATCCGTCGTCACACAGGTGGACCGCCGTTGCCGACCTGCCGATCGACCTGTGGGGGATGGGCTACTCGACGGCAGACGGCAAGCTCCTCGTGTCCGGCGGCGTGACCGACGGCTTGAACACGATCACCAACCAGGGCTTCGCCTACGACCCGGGCTCCGACACCTGGACCGCGCTGCCCAACTCCAACAACTCCGTCTACCGCGGCGGCTCCGCCTGCGGTCTCTACAAGATCGGAGGTTCCCCCGCAGGGCGGGACGCGGCCAAGAATTCCGAGCTGCTGCCCGGCTATGGCCAGTGCGTTGCAGTCCCCTGGCTCTCGGTGGACAAGGCCGAGGTGACGATCCAGCCGGGCGAGAGCGTTGACGTCAACGTGAGTTTCCAGGCGAACGTCGCCGAGATCACCCAGCCGGGCACGTTCACTGCGGAGCTCACGATCGGGGCGAAGACCCCGTACGGGGCGATCTCCTTGGTGCCGGTGGCGCTCACGGTGAACCCGCCGAAGACCTGGGGAAAGATCACCGGGACCGTCACCGGAACCGACTGCACCGGCACGCCCGCGCTACTGAGGGGAGCAACTGTGCAGATCACTTCGAAGACGGCGAGCTACACCCTGAAGACCGACGAGAACGGTAAGTACGTGCTCTGGCTCGGCGTCAGCAACAACCCGCTCACGGTGATCGCGGCCAAGGACGGCTGGGCGACGCAGACCCGATCGGTCAAGGTTACGAAGGGCATGACGACCACGGCCGACTTCTCTCTCAAACCCGACCACACCTGCACCTGATGTGACGCTTCGTGCGGGCCGGGCACGGGCCCGGCCCGCGCGGACAGGTCGCGGCCCCGCCACCGATCCGATGGCGGGGCCGTCGCCCTTCTCCGCCGCCCGTCTGCTGCGCGGGGCAGCGGGGCGTCGCCGGACTGGGGGTTCAGCAGGCAGGCCGGTAGCGGCCGGTGAACCGCGCGAGGTTCAGTACGCCGTCTGAATCGGCCCTGACCTGGCATGGGGTTGGGGGCGGACTCTCAGCCTCTGGTGGCGGGCAGCACCTTCCAGGAGCCGGTGCCGGTGCCGCGGTCGGTGTAGGGGCTGGTGGAGACGTCGTACTTGGCACCCTGCTGGGTGGAATGGCCGTTGGTGTCGAGGAACCCGCCGTTGGCGGAGCCGTAGTCGTTGAGCAGGTGCACGATGTCGTCGGTGCGGATGTGGCCATCCCTGGGGGAGGACGTCTTGGCGAAGATGTGCCACTTGCCGGTGCCCGGGCCGCGGTCCTTGGTGACCGTGGTGGACACCTCGTACTTGGCGCCCTGCCGGGTGGAATGGCCGTTGGTGTCGAGATAGGTGCCGCTGCTGTACTGGTTGATGAGGTAGACGACGTCACCGCTGGTGACACGGGTGCCGTTCGTCTTGCCGGTCGCGGAGACGACCTTCCAGACCGACGTCGCCGGGCCGCGACTGTTGGGGGTCTGGTTGGTGCTGACGTCGTAGGTGGCGCCGGACTGGGTGGAGCGGCCGTTGGTGTCGAGGTAGCCGCCATCACCGCCGTACTGGTTCTGGAGCAGGATGTTGCTGCCATAGGTGAGATCGCTTTGGGCTGCGGCGCCTGCGGCCGTTGTGGGGGCGGCGAGCGCGGCGGCGGTGGCGGTGAGTGCTACGGCGGCGGCGCAGGCGGCCACACGCTGCTTCATGGTGCGGAGCAAAGGGATCCCTTTCGTCACTTTCTGCGTGTATGTCGTTGCAGTTAGTGAGTGTGCCTGGCAATGAAGACTTACGTGCGTCGTGCGTGGTTTTCGTTGCGCCAAACCCCCCTATCTGGGGAAGTATGGGCACTCTGTGTGTCATGGCCGGCCACGCCGACTGGCTGACACGAGCACCCGATCACGCGTACGACGCGGCGGAGTGGGACGGCATCTACCACCCGGTCTGCTTCTCCTCCGCCGACTGCGCACTCCACAGCGGATAGACCGGCCTGGGCAGGATCTTCGCTGCGCACGCCGGCGAGGTCTGCGCACGCACCAGTGAGCTGAACGTCTTAGCCTCAATCCGCCGAGGTCGTTCGAGAGTGATCTTCTGATCGATTTCTGCGTTCGCTTTGGGCTGGTGGCTGGGTGCGGGCAGGTGGTATC
>NZ_JBEOYU010000053.1:0-37240 GCF_040297265.1 Streptomyces sp. NPDC001832 | reverse complement strand
CGAGGACGACCCTCCGCCTTGCGATCGCACGCACCAGACGCCGCGGGGCCCGCCCTTCGGGCGGACGACGGGACTTTCGAAACACGCCCTGGGCGCCGCGACGCCGTTGCCCATCGTGGGTGAGGTCGTAACGGAGCGGGCACCGGTTCGAGGGCATGGAACCGCCGTAACAGGGGCCCCACGCGCACGGCACGAGCGGCGCGCACAGCGCGAGGGCCCACACGCGTCGGCGTACGGGCCCTCGTCATGCTGCGGTCACCCCGACTCAGTCCTGCTTCTTCCGGCGCGTACCGAAGACGATCTCGTCCCAGCTCGGCACGGCCGCCCGGCGGCCCGGTCGGACGCCGTCCGCCTCTGCCTGGCGGTCCGTCGTCCCGGTCAGCCGGTCGCGATGGCCTGCCACGGCTCGCGGCATGAGCACGTCCGCGTAGGCGGAACCGGCGCCTGCGGAGGCTGCCGCGGCCGGCGGTTCATCGGCCTCCGGCTCCTGCACGGCAGGCTCGATGGCCGGGGGTTCTGGCGGTGCGGACCGCTCCGGCACCACCATGTCGCCGCGGAAGCTCGGCACCGCCTCCAGCAGGCTGGTCAGCGAATCGCGCTCGCCGGCCGAGACGCTGCCGATGTGCTCCTCCGGCTCGGGCACGGGGGCCGGCGCCGTGGGGCGCTCCACCTGGCGGTCCAGGGCACGGTCCAGCGGCCGGTCGCGGGGCAGTCGGGCGATTCGGGGCACGAACGGGAAGCTCGGCTCGGGCGCCGCGACGTCGTCGGTCTCGCCGATCAGCGAACGCGCCTCGTCGTCCACGGCCTGGACGAGTCGGCGCGGCGGGTCGTACGTCCAGCTCGCCGAGTGCGGCTCGCCCGCGACCCGGTAGACCAGCAGGACTTCCCAGGTGCCGTCATCACGGCGCCAGGAGTCCCACTGGACGGTCTCCCTGTCGGCGCCGCGCAGCGGCAGCCGCTCGCGCACCGCTTCGCCGAGCTGAGGGCCGGTGTTCTCGCCGGGACGGCGTACAGGAGTCTTCCGGGCCCGCTCGGCCATGAAGGCACGCTCCGCGAGCACGGGTCCCTCGAAGCGGCGGACGCGGTCGACCGGAATCCCTGCGAACTGAGCGACCTCCTCCGCGGAGGCGCCGGCTCGTATCCGGGCCTGGATGTCGCGGGGGCGGAGGTGGCTCTCCACCTCGATCTCGATCTGGCCGAGCCGCGCGCGGTCGTTGCGCACGGCAGCTCGCAGCCGCTCGTCGATCGGAAGCGTGTACTCCGTGCTGTCCGCAGCCTTGAGCACCAGTCGTGTGCCGTCATTGGAGACGGCCACGACACGCAGTTCGGGCATGGGGACCTCCCGGGTGGTGCCTGCCGACGTCACGTGCGTCGCTGCTTCCGCTAGTCGAGTGTGGCCTGCCCGGGTGCAGCCTGCCACAACATTGCCGTGTTGCCCGGCGTGTCGGGCGTGAGCCCTTGATCGCCGGTATGACACGGTGACCTATTGTGCAACACAAAGTGATCGATGATCACTCTGTGTAGTTAGTCCCCGTGTGATGCCGTGGCGCCGCCGGATTGGGTGTCTCCTGCGGCCCCCTCCCGAAGATCCCGGACATCCATGTGGGAGTCCGGCCCCAGGGCTCGCCACAGTACTCCATTCGGGCCATGTGGGTGGACCGCCGCGCCGCCGAAGTTCTCGTGAGGTGCAGGGATGGGCTACCCAGCCGGTGCGGGGTGGCCTTCACGCGTGTCCTGCTTCACAGAATCTCCCGAATCGGAACTATTCACTTCGCTAAAATGTCCATTCCTGTTGCATGGTGGGAGAGATGTCAATCAAGGGCTGGGAATGGTGCAGAAGCCGGAAAGCGACATAGAACCCAAAGAGCGGCGTATAGATCTGAGCGTGCCACAGGTGGCCGGCAGCGCTGTGGCATCGGTCGCGGCAGCAGTGGCGGCCTCCCAACTGGGCGTGTACGGAACGATCCTCGGCGCCGGAGTGATGAGCGTGGTCGCCACGAGCGGCGGTCCGATCTTCCAGCACTTCTTCCGCCGCACGGGGGAGCAGATCCGCGAGGTCACGGTCCAGGCGAAGAACCCGGGCCGTGAGGCGACCGCAGCTACGCGTGAGACGGATGGTGCACGCACTGCCACGACCGCGCAGCGTGAGACGGATGCCACGACCGCGCAGGGTGAGGCGGATGCCACGACCGCGCAGGGTGAGGCGGATGCCACGGCCGTACTGCGTGAGGCGGATGCCACGGCCGTACTGCGTGAGACGGACGCCACGACCGCGCAGCGTGAGACGGACGCCACGACCGTACTGCGCAACGTGGCGGACGCTCCGGACCGTACGCAGCTGCTGAGGCCGCTCGACGGGACCCAGCTGCTCACCACGGGGCGCCCGGACCCTGACGAGGAGTTCTCCGAAGCCACCACCCACGGCACCCGCGTCCGCGGCTGGAAGCGGTCGGCGCTCGGCGCGGTCGTGGTCTTCGTCCTGGCGATGACCGGCATCACCATGTACGAGCTGCTCTCCGGCAACGACCTGAGCGGTGGCCAGGGAACGACCGTCGGCTCCGTCGTACGCGGCGGGGAGCCGGACTCCGGGTCGAACGACCCGGCACCGGCGACCAGCACCGACCCCGGCCAGGGGCAGCAGACCCCGGGCCAGGAGAGCGACGCGACGCCCGGTACGGACTCGCAGGGCGGACAGAGCTGGAACCCGGACTCCGGTCAGGGCGACGGTTCCTGGGGTGATCCGACGCCCGCCCCCAGGCCGTCCGACAACACCGGTGGTGGGACGAGTCCGGCTCCGACAGCCCCGCCCTCCGAGGCCGCGCCCGGTGACGGCGGCTCGGCCGACCCGAACCCCACGGGTGCGGGCGACGAGCAGATGCAGGGCGACAGCGCCACCACGGGCACGGACACCGGACAGTGAACGGCGCGACGCTCGGCGGCCACCCGACAGCCTCTCAGTCGCCCAGCACCCGGCGCAGATAGTCGTTGCCGAAGAGGCGGCCCGGGTCCAGCCGGTCGCGTACGGCGGTGAACTCGCCGAACCGCGGGTACACGCCGGCGAGGTACTCGGCGTCGCGGGTGTTGACCTTGCCCCAGTGCGGGCGGCCGGCGTGTGCGGTCATGATCCGCTCGACCGCGGTGAAGTACGCCTGGTAGGGCGTGCCCTTGTACAAATGGACGGCGATGTACGCGCTCTCCCGGCCCGAGGCCGTGGAGAGCGCGATGTCGTCCGCGGGGGCGGTACGAACCTCCACCGGGAAGCTGATCCGCAGCGGCGAACGCTCGACCATCGCCTTGACCTCACGCAGCGCCTCCACGGCGGCCTCGCGCGGCAGCGCATACTCCATCTCCACGAAGCGGACCCGGCGTGGGCTGGTGAAGACCTTGTACGGGATGTCGGTGTACGTGCGGGCCGACAGGGCCCGGCTGGAGAGCTGGGCGATCGACGGAATGGCGGCGGGTACCGCCCGGCCGAGCGAACAGGCCACCTGGAAGATCCCGTTGGAGAGGAGCTCGTCCTCGATCCAGCCGCTGACCTTTCCGGGCGGGGCGGCGGGGCCTGCGCTGCGATTGTTGCGCTTGGTGTTGCAGTTGCCGGTGTGTGGGAACCAGTAGAACTCGAAGTGTTCGTTCTCGGCGACCAGTTCGTCGAAGCCATTCGTGACCCGGTCGAAGCTCATCGGCTCCTCACGTGCCGTCAGCAGAAAGACCGGCTCCACGGCGAAGGTGATCGCCGTGACGACACCCAGGGCGCCGAGCCCGATCCGGGCGACGGCGAAGACGTCGGCGTTCTCCTTCTCCGAACACGTCAGCACCGTGCCGTCGGCCGTGACCAGTTCGAGGGCGCGGATCTGCGCGGATATGGACGCCGAGTCACGGCCGGTGCCATGGGTTCCGGTCGAGGTGGCGCCGGCGACCGTCTGCTCCATGATGTCGCCCATGTTGGTCAGCGACAGACCCTCCCGAGCCAGGGCGGTGTTCAACCGCTTCAGCGGGGTGCCTGCCTCGACGGTCACCGTCATCGCCCTGCGGTCGATCTCCCGGATGCCGGTGAGCAGATCCGGGCGGATCAGCACGCCGTCGGTGGCCGCCGTCGCGGTGAAGGAGTGCCCGGTGCCGACCGGCTTCACCTTCAGACCGTCCTCGGACGCGCGGCGCAGCATCTCGGACAGCTCCGACACGGAGGCGGGGGTCACGGCCCGTACCGGACGGGCGGTGACGTTTCCCGCCCAGTTACGCCACGCGCTCGTCGTCGTCCGTGCGTCGGTTTCGGTCATCTTTCCCGCGCCCTTCCGTAGGAACCGGCCCGCTGAGCCGGCGATACCCCAGGAGCGCCACCGCGGCCGCGAGCGCTCCCGCCACGGCGGGCACCGCGTACCCCGCCTCGGCTCCGGATGCGTCGATCACCCAGCCTGCGGCCGAGGAGCCGAGCGCCACACCGACGGCGAGCCCGGTGCTGGTCCAGGTCATGCCCTCGGTCAGTTCGGTGCGCGGTACGTGCTGCTCGACGAGGGCCATGGTGGTGACCATCGTCGGTGCGATGGCGAGGCCCGCGACAAAGAGCGCCACGGCCAGGAACGGGAGGCTCCCGGCCAGTTGGAGGGGGATCATACTCACGGCCATCGCGCACACACCCACCAGCCACCGGGTGGACGGCTTCCCCTTGAGGCGCAGCAGACCGAAGACCGCACCGGCCAGACAGGACCCCAGCGCGTACACAGCCAGCACGAGGCTCGCCGCGGCCTTGTGACCCTGCTCCTCGGCGAAGGCCACCGTCACCACGTCGACCGCCCCGAAGATCGCACCGGTCGCCACGAACGTGACCACGAGCACCTGCAGGCCCCGGGAGCGCAGCGCGGAGCCGCCGGTGTGGTGCTCGCGCGGATGCGGCACCGGCTCGGTGGCGCGCTGCGCGGTCAGCCAGAGGACACCGACCAGCAGGAACCCTGCGGCGAGAAGCGGTCCGGCCTCCGGGAACCAGGCGGTGGACAGGCCGATCGAGATGATCGGCCCGAAGATGAAGCACACCTCGTCGACGATCGACTCCCACGAGTACGCGGCGTGCAGCTGCTCCGGCGAACCGCGGTAGATCTCCGCCCAGCGGGCCCGGATCATCGAACCCACGCTGGGGACACAGCCGGCGCCCGCCGCGAAGACGAAGAGCGTCCAGTCCGGCAGCCGCTGCTGCGCGCAGATCAGAAGACCGGCCACCGCCACCAGCGCGACGAGGGTGGCGGGACGCAGGACGCGGCGCTGGCCGTGCCGGTCGACGAGCCGGGAGATCTGCGGTCCGATCACCGCCGCCGACATCGCCAGCGTCGCGGAGAGCGCGCCGGCGAGGCCGTAACGGCCGGTGAGCTGGGAAACCATGGTCACGATGCCGATGCCCATCATGGACAGCGGCATCCGGCCGAGGAATCCGGCCGCCGAGAACCCCTTGGTGCCGGGGGCGGCGAATATCAAGCGGTAGGGACTTGGCAAGGAGGGCTCCACAACGGCGTGATCGCACGCGCCGGTAATGCGCGAACGTAGCCGGTACAGATTACGGTCGAGTTGATCCGTCCGACATAGGGGTGGGCCGGGGAGCAGATGTCGGTGGGAACGCTGTCCGAGGCGAGTGGGAGGATCGATGCCATGTCCGATCTGCGCGATCCCGCTCCCTATGACGCCCTGCTGCTGCTGTCCTTCGGCGGCCCCGAAGGCCCGGACGACGTGGTCCCGTTCCTGGCGAACGTGACCCGTGGCCGTGGCATCCCCGAGGAGCGGCTGAAGGAAGTCGGCAAGCACTACTTCCTGTTCGGCGGCGTAAGCCCGATCAACGCCCAGAACAGGGCCCTGCTGGACGCCCTGCGCAAGGACTTCGCGGAGCACGGACTCGATCTCCCGGTGTACTGGGGCAACCGCAACTGGGCGCCGTACCTCACCGACACCCTGCGCGAAATGACCGCGGACGGACGTCGCCGCATCGCTGTCCTCGCCACCAGCGCCTACGCCTCCTACTCCGGCTGCCGGCAGTACCGCGAGAACCTCGCCGAGTCACTGGCCGCCCTGGAGGCCGAGGGGCTGCCGGTGCCCCGGGTCGACAAGCTCCGGCACTACTTCAACCATCCCGGGTTCGTACGGCCCATGGTGGACGGCGTCCTCGCGTCCCTGGCCGACCTCCCCGAGGACGTACGGACGGGGGCGCACCTCGCCTTCACCACACACTCCATCCCCACCTCCGCCGCCGACACCTCCGGCGCCGTGGAGGAGCACGGAGACGGCGGCGCCTATGTCGCCGAACACCTCGACGTCGCCCGGCTGATCGTCGACGCGGTGCGTGAGGAGACCGGCGTCGAGTACCCCTGGCAGCTCGTCTACCAGTCGCGCAGCGGCGCTCCGCACATCCCGTGGCTGGAGCCCGACATCTGCGATCACCTGGAGACGCTGCACGGCGAAGGCGTCCCCGCCGTGGTGATGGCCCCCATCGGTTTCGTCTCGGACCACATGGAAGTCCTGTACGACCTCGACACGGAGGCCACCGCGAAGGCCGCCGAGCTCGGACTTCCGGTGCGCAGGTCCGCGACCGTGGGCGCCGACCCGCGTTTTGCCGCGGCCGTGCGCGAACTGGTGCTGGAGCGCGCCGCGACCGAGCAGGGGCGCGGCGTGCAGCGGTGCGCGCTGGGCGCGCTCGGCCCGAGCCATGACCTCTGCCCGGTCGGCTGCTGCCCGGCCCGGGCCCTCAAGACCGCCGCCGCGGGCGCCGACAGCCCGTACGCGTAAGACCGACCGGTAAATGGAGGGCCACCGCCCTCCATTCGCCGGTCGGTCCAAGAGCCCCTGCCGCACGCCTAGAGACCCCTGGAGCGCCGTGACCGACCCGAGCCTGTCCGAACTGCTTGACCTCGCCCTGGAGGCTGCCCGCCGTGCCGGTGCGCTGCTGCGCGACGGCCGCCCGGCCGATCTGGGGGTGGCCGCTACCAAGTCCAGCCCGATCGACGTCGTCACCGAGATGGACATCGCCGCCGAGAAGCTGATCACCGGCTTCCTCACCGAGCGCCGCCCCCATGACGGCTTCCTCGGCGAGGAAGGGGCGAGCGCGGCGGGCAGCAGCGGTGTCCGCTGGGTCATCGACCCGCTCGACGGCACCGTGAACTACCTGTACGGACTGCCGACGTGGGCCGTCTCCATCGCCGCCGAACGGGACGGCGAGCGGGTCGTGGGGGTGGTGGAGGCCCCGATGCGCCGTGAGACGTACCAGGCGGTGCTCGGCGGCGGTGCATACGCGAAGGGCGGTGCCTACGGCGAAGGCACCGAGCTGCGCTGCCGGCCCGCGCCGCCGCTCGACCAGGCGCTCGTCTCGACCGGCTTCAACTACGTCAGCCACGTCCGTACGCACCAGGCTGACGTGGCCCAGAAGCTGATCCCGCGGCTGCGTGACATCCGGCGCAGCGGCTCCGCCGCCGTGGACCTCTGCGATGTGGCGTCCGGCCGCCTCGACGGCTATTACGAGCGCGGGCTCCATCCGTGGGACCTGGCGGCCGGCGACCTCATCGCCCGTGAGGCGGGCGCCCGCACAGGCGGTCGTCCCGGGCTGCCCGCCGACGGTGATCTGACCGTCGCCGCGACGCCGGGTGTCTTCGAGCCGCTGCAGGACCTTCTGGAGGAGTTCGGAGCCTGGCACGACTAGGTGTACTGACCCGTGAGGTTAGGTGTATTGCCCGGGAGGTTGTGGACAGGCGAGCGAGAAGGGCCCCTGACGCCTGTAGTGTGCAGTGGCATCAGAGGCCCTTCCCGCGTGGCTCAGACGCTGGTGGCGCCGATTTCAACGCCGTGCTCGGCAGCGAGGCGGTGCAGGTCGTCCAGCTCACCCTGCTCGACATCCGCGAGGAAGTCGTCGCCCGTCTCCCGAGCTTTCGTGAGGTCGGACTCGGTGGTCTTGATTCGTTGCAGCAGACCTGCGGTGAAAGCGTCCATAATGCGCCCCCTCATCGTGGGTCGGTGGCACGGGGGTGTGCCCGGGTTTCCCTCCGCACGGAGGCGGTAGGGCGGTGATCACGCGCTTTCCAGGGACGGAGTGGCCTGTGGCACGCCACATTCAAGGCGTGATCGCGGGTGTGAATGCGTCCTCCCCGGCCCCATGCTCAGAGAAACCTCAACTGGCCCGGAAATCCGGCGAACTTCCCGGAGCCCCAGGTCGGCCAGCGCCGCCTTACCGCCGGTTTATACGCGTTGCGGGCAGGATGGAGCAGCACAGACCAGTACTGATGAGCGGTCCGGATCACGGATCGTGAGCACATCAGGACGTTCTGAAATTTTCCGACGTACTGAAGTTTCTAAGGAAGGACAGCGCCGTGCGCGTACTCGTCGTGGAGGACGAGCAGCTGCTCGCCGATGCGGTGGCCACCGGATTGCGCCGTGAGGCCATGGCTGTCGATGTCGTGTACGACGGTGCCGGAGCCGTGGAGCGCGTCGAGGTCAACGACTACGACGTCGTGGTGCTGGACCGGGACCTCCCCGTGGTGCATGGCGACGACGTCTGCCGACGGATCGTCGAGCTGGGCATGCCCACCCGGGTGCTCATGCTGACCGCGTCCGGGGACGTCAGCGACCGGGTGGAGGGCCTGGAGCTGGGCGCCGACGACTATCTGCCCAAGCCGTTCGCCTTCAGCGAGCTCACCGCGCGGGTACGGGCACTGGGCAGGCGTACGACGGTGGCCCTGCCACCCGTCCTGGAGCGTGCCGGCATCAAGCTCGACCCCAACCGCCGCGAGGTCTTCCGGGGTGAGGCCGAGATCCAGCTCGCGCCGAAGGAATTCGCTGTGCTGGAGGTCCTGATGCGCAGCGAGGGTGCGGTCGTCTCGGCCGAGCAGCTGCTGGAGAAGGCCTGGGACGAGAACACCGACCCGTTCACCAATGTCGTCCGGGTGACCGTCATGACACTGCGCCGCAAACTCGGCGAGCCGCCGGTGATCGTCACCGTGCCCGGCTCCGGCTACCGGATCTGACGCCCGATGCCCACCGTCCCGGCGCCGCCGACGACGCCTCCGAAGCCCACCTGGGAGCCCAAACAGCAGGAGCCGCCCTACTGGCTGCGCCCGACCATCCGGATACGGCTCACACTGCTCTACGGCGGCATGTTCCTGATTGCCGGAATCCTGCTGCTGTCGATCATCTACCTGCTGGCCGCGCAGGCCCTGCACGTGGGCAGTGAGCTGCCGTTCAAGATCGTCAATGGTCAGGTGACCAGTGAGGTCTGCGACCTGCCCGAGAAGGCGTCGCCCGAGAGGTTCAACGCGGCGATGAACGCCTGCGTCAACCACCAGCGCCAGCAGGCACTCGACACGCTTCTCAACCGGTCGCTGCTGGCCCTCGTGGGTATGAGCGTCATCGCCTTCGCATTCGGCTATGCCATGGCGGGCCGGGTGCTTTCCCCGCTGGGCCGGATCACCCGCACCGCACGCCAGGTGGCCGGAACCGATCTGTCCCGACGGATCGAGCTGGACGGCCCGGACGACGAGCTGAAGGAGCTCGCCGACACCTTCGACGACATGCTCGACCGTCTGGACCGGGCCTTCACAGCCCAGCAGCGGTTCGTCGGGAACGCGTCGCACGAGCTGCGCACCCCGCTCGCGATCAACCGCACGCTGCTGGAGGTCCATCTCTCCGACCCCCAGGCCCCGCCGGAGCTGAAGCAGCTCGGCAAGACCCTGTTGGCCACCAATGAGCGCAGTGAGCAGCTCGTCGAGGGCCTGCTGCTGCTCGCCCGCAGCGACAACCAGATCGTGGAGCGCAAGCCGGTCGACCTCGCCGAGGTGGCCTCGCGCGCGATCGACCAGACGCGCGGCGAGGCCGAGGAGCGGGGCGTGGAGATCCGGGGTGAGCGAGCCCCGGCCGTCGTTCAGGGCAACGGCGTCCTGCTGGAGCGGATCGCGCTGAACCTCGTACAGAACGCCGTGCGCTACAACGTCCCGGAGCAGGGCTGGGTGGAGGTCACCACCGGGCTGCAGTTCGGCCAGGCCGTGCTGGTGGTCTCGAACACGGGACCGGTGGTGCCTGCCTACGAGATCGACAACCTCTTCGAGCCCTTCAGACGGCTGCGTACGGAGCGAACGGGCAGTGACAAGGGTGTGGGGCTGGGCCTGTCGATCGCGCGGTCCGTGGCGCGCGCTCACGGCGGCCGTATCGTCGCGGAGCCCCGCGAGGGCGGTGGCCTTGTGATGCGTGTCTCACTGCCGGTCTGAGAGGCTGGGCGGAGCGATTCGTGCGCGAATTACTCTGTTCGCTTTGGGCGGAATTTTCGGGACCTGTGCCCGGAGCGGCCATGTGTGATCGATCACAGGAGCGAATTTCCGGATGTCAACGCTCCGTGATCAGAGAAAGCCCCCGAAAGCCCGCAAAAGTCGGGGTTTTCGAGGCTCGATATCACGGGAAGTACACGGGGTGGCGCCCGTGAAGCGCGAGACCGGGACCGTGTACGGTCCCCATCGCCACCCAAGCCGACCACTCCCGAGCGGTCCTTTTGGGTGTCGATTGAGTAACAGACCTTGATGTGAGGCAAAATCTCCGCCTCAGGTCGGGCACAAGTCCGGCCTCTCACGCGTTACGTGCGCTGAGACACCGCAGACACCCAGAGGGGGAGAGCGACATGGCAACGGATTACGACACCCCACGCAAGACCGATGACGACGTCGACCAGGACAGCCTTGAAGAACTCAAGGCTCGCCGGAGCGACAAGACGGCGTCCGCCGTCGACGTCGACGAGTTCGACGCGGCCGAAGGACTGGAGCTGCCTGGCGCAGACCTGTCCAACGAAGAACTGGCCGTAAGGGTCCTGCCCAAGCAGGCCGACGAGTTCACGTGCATGAGCTGCTTCCTCGTGCACCACAGGAGCCAGCTGGCGCGCGAGAAGAACGGCCAGCCGATCTGCCGCGATTGCGACTAGGTCGAGCCGACCGTGGCAGGCGACACACCGTTCCGGAAGCGATGCTTGCGGCGCAAAGGGTCGTCGGAGGCGAATCAGGGCGGCACGGGCCCGGTAGGAGGCGTAGCAGTGCCTGCCGAGCGATCCGCCCTGCCACCCTCTCCGGGTGAGCGGGACGACGAGCGGGGCCGGTGGGCCTCGCTCGAAGCGGCCGCGGCAGTCGAAGTAGTCGACACGGCCGATGGGGCCGGACAGGTCGACAAGACGGAGCCCATGACCGGGGCAGGCCGTCTGAGTGCAGTGAAACGGGGAGTATCCAGGGGCGGGGAGAACGCCAAGGCAGCGATCGGCCATATCGCCGACCTGATCATCGAAACCGCTCCCCGCATCCCTGTACGCGACCTCGCGACCCTTCGTAAGCAGTTCCCGGGCCTAGGGCCCGAGGAGCTCGCCGACAAGCTCATCGCAGGCGCGAGCAACGCGTCGGCCACCGTCGGCGCCGGTATTGGCGCGGCGGCCATGATGCCCGTACCGCCCGCCATGCTCGCCGAGCTGGCGGCGGAGATCACCGGTGTGGCCGCGATCGAGATGAAGCTCGTCGCCGAGCTGCACGAGGTCTACGGACAGCGCCCGCCGGGCGGGCTCACTCAGCGTTCCACCGCCTACCTCACGTCCTGGACGGAGGAGCGCGGTATCGATGTCACCCGCCCCGCGACGGTCAACGCGGCGCTGGGCGGTCAGATGAAACGTGAGCTGCGCCAGCAGATCACGAAGCGCATGGTGCGCAATCTGCCCAACCTCGTTCCGTTCATGCTCGGCGCCGCCGTCGGCGCGGTGATGAACCGGCGCGACACCAGAAAGCTCGCCGAACGGGTCAGGAAGGATCTGTGTAAGCGCCAGATCCCCTGGGACCGACTTCCGGAACTGCCTCCGCTGGAGCAGCCGAGGGGGCTGCGCGAGGATCTGCCGGGCGAGCTGGACGGTTGAGGCATCCCGGCAACGCAGGGGACCAGACCCTGTATCGCCGGAACGTGCCTGCGGGCCGTCAGAGGCCGCCTGGAGGGCCCGCGAGGATCTCCTGAAGCAATGGACCCGCTAAGGGCTGTCCCGAGCCCTCAGGCCCGTACCGCGCTGAGTGCTGCGACCAGGGCCTGCGGCTCGCGGGTCGACAGATAGATGTACGGCGTCGGGTCTTGCGGGTCGGTGATCTCGACCCGGACCGCCGTCGGGATGTAGCTGCGCAGCAGCATGAACGCGCGGGTGTCCGCTTTGTACGAGCGCCACGCGCGCGCCTCATCCGCGTCCAGCACCTCGGCCTCGCCGAGCGCCGTCACGGGAATCCGCGCGTCGCCGGCCACCAGGGCGCCCGAGACCACCCGGATCCTGGCCGAGCCGTACGAGCTCACCGCGACCGCCGACAGGGCCGTGCCGCCCACCAGGCCGGCCAGGAGGGCCAGGCCGCCGAGCGGCAGGAGCATCAGGGCACAGGCGACGCCGATCAGGAAGGCCATGAGCCACCACGAACGGGGCGCGGTCAGTCGTTCGTCGAAAGGCGGGGTGGAAGGCTGCATGAAGCCAAGCTTGGCACGGTGCGACCTGCAGCTGGCCGCGCGGGTAAGGTCTGCGCCTGTGAGTGGAACATCTGCGGCTCTGAAGCCCCCGGCCGACGCGGTGAAACCGGTCCGGCACCCCGAAGCCCCGGCCCCCGGCGAACTCCTCGGCGCGCACTACGAACACTGTTTCGGGTGCGGCGAAGGACAGCAGCACGGGCTGCACCTCCAGGCGCGGGCCGGTGAGGGTGTCAGAGTCACCGCCGAGTTCACCGTCAAGGCCGCCCACCAGGGCGCCCCGGGCCTGGCCCACGGTGGCGTTCTGGCCACCGCGCTGGACGAGACGCTCGGCTCGCTGAACTGGCTGCTGCGGGTGATCGCGGTGACCGGGCGGCTGGAGACCGACTTCGTGCGTCCGGTGCCGGTGGATACCGTGCTGCACCTGGACGCCGAGACCACCGCGGTGCACGGCCGGAAGATATACTCCCGGGCGACCGGCCGGATCGGCGGCCCGGACGGACCCGTGGCGGTCCGCGCCGAGGCCGTCTTCATCGAGGTCAAGGTCGACCACTTCATCGAGAACGGCCGCCCGGCCGAGATCCAGGCAGCGATGGCCGACCCGGACCAGGCCAAGCGCGTGCGTGCGTTCGAGGTGAACCCCTGATGCGTCACCCCGTAGACGTTCTTATCCGCCGTGTCGACCCGCAGGTGCCGATTCCGGACTACGGACACCCGGGCGACGCCGGGGTCGATCTGGTGACCACCGAGGCCGCCGAACTCGCCCCGGGCGAGCGGGCTGTTCTGCCCACCGGGGTGTCGATCGCGTTGCCCGACGGATACGCCGCGTTCGTGCACCCGCGGTCCGGCCTCGCCGCGCGCTGCGGAGTCGCTCTTGTGAATGCCCCGGGGACGGTTGATGCCGGGTACCGTGGAGAGATCAAGGTGATCGTCATCAATCTCGACCCGCGCGAGCCCGTGCGGTTCGAGCGGTTCGACCGGATTGCCCAACTGGTCGTCCAGCAGGTCGAGAAGGTGCGCTTCCACGAGGTGGCGGAGCTGCCTGGCTCGGCCCGCGGCGAGGGAGGCTTCGGATCCACCGGAGGGCATGCTTCCGGCGATGTTGATGGCGTCGGGGGCGGGATTGCCCAGGGCGGGAACAGCTACGCTTCGGTCGTACCCGACCGGGAAGGACAGTGACGTGTTCGGACGTCGCAAGAAGAGTGGTTCCGCCAAGGACGTGGCGGACGAAGCGCGCGAGGCCGAGCAGGTCGTCGACGAGCTCGATGACGCCGATGGAGCCGACAGCGGCTCGCGTCGGGTGAATCTCCCGCCGGCGCCGCGGCCGGACGGGCCGTGGGACATCACCGAGGTTTCCCAGCCCGGCGAGGGCCGGGTCGACCTGGGTGGCGTCTTCGTGCCCGGCGTCGAGGGCATGGAGCTGCGCGTCGAGGTGGCCGGTGACGCGATCGTCGCCGCGACCGTGGTGCTGCGCGACAGCGCAATCCAGCTGCAGGCCTTCGCCGCCCCCAAGAAGGAGGGCATCTGGGGCGAGGTCCGCGAGGAGATCGCCTCCGGCATCACCCAGCAGGGCGGGATCATCGACGAGGTCGAGGGCCCGCTGGGCTGGGAGCTGCGTGCCCAGGTCCCCGTACAGCTCCCGGACGGGGCGAACGGGGTGCAGCTGGTGCGCTTCGTCGGCGTCGACGGGCCGCGCTGGTTCCTGCGCGGAGTGATCTCCGGCCAGGGTGCTGTGCAGCCGGAGGCCGCAGGGCTCCTGGAGACGATCTTCCGGGACACCGTGGTCGTCCGTGGCGAGGGCCCGATGGCGCCGCGCGACCCGATCGTCCTCAAGCTCCCCGACGACGCCCAGATGGTGCCCGAGGGCGTCCAGCAGGACAACCAGGAGGGCTCGAAGTTCGCCGGTGGCATGAACCAGCTCCAGCGCGGACCCGAGATCACCGAGGTGCGCTGAGCAGATACGGGCAGCCGCCCGGCACAGCTGAAGGGCCGATGGGCCGTATCCCTTTTCCAGGGGTACGGCCCACCGGTCTTTTTTCTGCACCCAGGGAGGGCTGCGGGCGCACTGCAGGAGCGCGTATGGGGCGTGTATGAGGCACGTATGTGCGCCGTCAAGGGCTCGCCTTTCCCCGTAAGGAAGCCATCAACGCAGGCCGGGACGGCTGTGACACGAGGTTTGCTCATGAGGTCAGAGATTCCGTACCTCATCTAGGAGCACACGATGGCCGATGTGGCCTTCGTCGTCACCACGATCGCGGTGTTCGCGTTGGTGGCTCTCATCGCCAAGGGGGTGGCGAAGCTGTGACTGCCGAGAACATTGTCGGTCTGATCGTGGCCGTTGCCCTGTTGGGCTATCTCGTCCTCGCCCTTCTGTACCCGGAGAGGTTCTGAGCCCGATATGAGCCCCGTCCTCGCCGGTGCGCTCCAGGTTCTCGCGCTCATTGCGGCGCTGGGGCTGGCGTACCGTCCGCTCGGCGACTACATGGCCGCCGTCTACTCCTCGAAGAAGCACCTCCGGGTCGAGAAGTGGATGTACAAGGCCATCGGTGCCAATCCGAACACGGAGATGCGCTGGCCCGCGTATCTGCGTGGGGTGCTCGCCTTCTCTGCTGTGAGCGTCCTCTTCCTCTATCTGCTGCAGCGGCTCCAGGGCAGTCTGCCCGGCTCGCTCGGCTTCGCCTCGATCGATCCGGATCAGGCGTTCAACACGGCGGCGTCGTTCGTCGCGAACACCAACTGGCAGTCGTACTACGGCGAGCAGGCCATGGGCCATGTCGTCCAGACCGGTGGCCTCGCGGTGCAGAACTTCGTCTCGGCCGCCGTCGGCATGGGCGTCGCGATGGCGCTGGTACGCGGCTTCGCCCGTTCCCGCACGGGTGAACTGGGCAACTTCTGGTCCGACCTGGTGCGCGGCACCGTACGGATCCTGCTGCCGATCTCCGTGGTCGGGGCGCTGGTGCTGGTCGCCTGCGGCGCCATCCAGAACTTCTCCGGCATCCATGAGGTCGGGCAGTTCATGGGCGGCTCGCAGCAGTGGAACGGCGGCGCGGTGGCCTCGCAGGAGGTCATCAAGGAGCTGGGCACGAATGGTGGCGGCTACTTCAATGCCAATGCGTCCCACCCGTTCGAGAACCCCAACGGGCTGTCGAACCTGTTCGAAATCTTCCTGATCCTGCTGATTCCGTTCGCGCTGACCCGTACGTTCGGCCGGATGGTCGGTTCGCTGAAGCAGGGATACGCGATCCTGGCGACGATGGGCGTCATCTGGCTGAGCTTCACCGCGCTGATGATGTGGACGGAGTTCGCCCACCACGGGCCGGCGTTCGACATCGCGGGCGGGGCGATGGAGGGCAAGGAGACCAGGTTCGGGATCGCCGGTTCGTCGATCTTCGCCGTGGCCACGACACTGACCTCCACCGGTGCCGTGAACTCCTTCCACTCCTCGTACACAGGATTCGGCGGCGGGATCACGATGCTGGGCATGCAGCTCGGCGAGATCGCGCCCGGTGGTGTCGGCTCCGGCCTCTACGGCATGCTGATCATGGCGATCATCGCGGTGTTCATCGCGGGTCTCATGGTCGGCCGTACCCCGGAGTATCTCGGGAAGAAGATCGGCACCCGTGAGATCAAGCTCGCGGCCTGCTACATCCTGGTCACCCCGACGCTGGTGCTGTGCTTCACCGCGCTGGCGATGGCCCTGCCCACCCCGCCCCACTCGATGACCAACAGCGGCGCGCACGGATTCTCCGAGATTCTGTACGCGTACACCTCGGGTGCGAACAACAACGGTTCGGCGTTCGCCGGGCTGAACGCGGACACGCAGTGGTTCAACACGACGATCGGTATCGCGATGCTGCTCGGCCGGTTCCTGCCGATGGTGTTCGTCCTGGCGCTGGCCGGCTCGCTTGCCGAGCAGACCCCCGTACCGGAG
This sequence comes from Streptomyces sp. NPDC001832, assembly GCF_040297265.1. NCBI lineage: Bacteria > Bacillati > Actinomycetota > Actinomycetes > Kitasatosporales > Streptomycetaceae > Streptomyces > Streptomyces sp. NPDC001832. The sequence goes on along the minus strand of NZ_JBEOYU010000053.1, from coordinate 20,838 downwards.
AGTGCCGGCACGCTGCGCACATACAAGCCGCTCTTCAGCGGGCTGCTGCTCGGCACGATCCTGATCATCACCGGGCTGACCTACTTCCCGGCCCTGGCGCTGGGGCCGCTGGCCGAAGGGCTGGCGTCATGACCACTCGTACGAAGCAAGAGGACTCGATGTCCACTGTCACCCCCACCCGGGCACCACACCAGGACGCGCCCACGGGTCACCAGGGCGAAGGACGTGTCGGCGGGGGCCTGTTCGACCCCAAGCAGCTGCTCAAGTCCTTCCCGGACGCCGTTCGCAAGCTCGATCCCCGGGTGATGGTCAAGTCGCCTGTGATGTTCGTGGTGCTGATCGGTTCGGTGTTCACGACCGTGCTGGCGTGTCTGAACCCGGGCGACTGGTTCGGCTGGGCGATCGCGGTCTGGCTGTGGCTGACCACGATCTTCGCGAACCTGGCGGAGGCGGTCGCCGAGGGGCGCGGCAAGGCGCAGGCCGACACGCTGCGCAAGGCCAAGACCGACACCGTCGCCCGGCGGCTGAACGGCAAGAACGAGGAGCGGGTGCCGGGAACCGAGCTGCACATCGGTGATCTGGTGGTCTGCGAGGCCGGTGACATCATTCCCGGTGACGGGGATGTCGTCGAGGGTGTCGCGAGTGTGGACGAGTCCGCGATCACGGGCGAGTCGGCGCCGGTCATCCGGGAGTCGGGCGGTGACCGCAGCGCTGTCACCGGGGGTACGAAGGTGCTCTCCGACCGGGTCGTCATCAAGATCACCACGAAGCCGGGGGAGACGTTCATCGACCGGATGATCGGCCTGGTCGAGGGCGCCGCCCGGCAGAAGACACCCAACGAGATCGCGCTCAACATTCTCCTGGCGTCCCTCACCATCGTCTTCCTCCTCGCCGTCGTCACCCTGCAGCCCTTCGCGATCTACGCGGGTGAGAAGCAGTCGGTGATCGTGCTGACCGCCCTGCTGGTCTGCCTGATCCCGACCACGATCGGGGCCTTGTTGTCTGCCATCGGAATCGCGGGCATGGATCGGCTGGTGCAGCGCAACGTCCTCGCGATGTCGGGGCGTGCCGTCGAGGCGGCGGGGGATGTTTCGACCCTGCTGCTCGACAAGACGGGCACGATCACACTGGGCAACCGGCAGGCCGCCGAATTCGTCCCGGTCAAGGGCACGACCGAGGCCGAACTGGCGGACGCCGCCCAGCTCTCCTCACTCGCCGACGAGACCCCTGAGGGCCGTTCGATCGTCGTGCTCGCGAAGGAGAAGTACGGGCTGCGCGAGCGCCACCAGGGCGAGCTGCGGCACGCCGAGTGGGTCGCGTTCACCGCCCAGACACGCATGTCGGGTGTGGACGTCGACGGACGCAAGGTCCGCAAGGGCGCGACCGGTTCGGTCATGGCCTGGGTCAAGGAGCGCGGCGGCAGCGTCGCGCAGGACGCGCAGGCACTCACCGACCGGATCTCCCAGGCCGGCGGCACACCGTTGCTGGTCGCCCTGGAGGACGAGCACGGCGCCCGGGTCCTGGGTGTCATCCACCTCAAGGACGTCGTCAAGGAGGGCATGCGGGAGCGGTTCGACGAGCTGCGCCGCATGGGCATCAAGACGGTCATGATCACGGGTGACAACCCGCTGACCGCGAAGGCGATCGCCGAGGAAGCCGGCGTGGACGACTTCCTGGCCGAGGCCACGCCCGAGGACAAGATGGCCCTCATCAAGCGGGAGCAGGCCGGTGGCAAGCTCGTCGCGATGACGGGGGACGGTACGAACGACGCCCCGGCGCTGGCGCAGGCGGATGTCGGTGTGGCGATGAACACCGGTACCTCGGCCGCGAAGGAGGCCGGGAACATGGTGGACCTGGACTCCAACCCGACCAAGCTGATCGAGATCGTCGAGATCGGCAAGCAGCTCCTCATCACGCGTGGTGCGCTGACGACGTTCTCGATCGCCAACGACGTCGCGAAGTACTTCGCGATCATCCCGGCGATGTTCGCGGCGGTCTACCCGGGCCTGGACAAGCTGAACATCATGCGGCTGTCCTCCCCCGAGTCCGCGATCCTGTCGGCGGTCGTCTTCAACGCGCTGATCATCATCGCGCTGGTGCCGCTCGCCCTGAAGGGTGTGCGCTACCGGCCCAGCAGCGCCGACTCGATGCTCCGGCGCAACCTCGGGGTCTACGGACTGGGCGGTCTGGTCGCCCCGTTCATCGGCATCAAGATCATCGACCTGATCATCTCCCTCATCCCCGGAATCGGCTGACCTGCCATGAACAACTCCGTAGGAAACACCGCCCGGCTGCTCTGGGCCGGACTGCGCGCCCTGCTCGTTCTCACCGTCGTGTGCGGCGTGCTCTACCCGCTCGCCGTCACCGGCGTCGCCCAGGGCCTCTTCCCCGACAAGGCCAACGGCTCCGAGATCACCTCGAACGGCAAGGTCGTCGGCTCCGAGCTCATCGGCCAGCGCTACGACCTGCCGATGAAGAAGGGAGAGGAAACCCCCGCTCCGGACCTCAGGTGGTTCCAGCCGCGCCCGTCCAACGGCCTGGGCACCAACAGCGTCAACACCCAGTACGAACTGATCCTCTCCGGCGCGACCAACCTCTCCGGCGACAACAAGGAACTCATCGACTGGGTCACCGCCGCCAAGGCCGCCGTCATCAAGGACAACTCCGTTCCAGGCCACCCCATCAGCCCCGCAGATGTGCCGGCCGACGCCGTCACCTCCTCGGGCTCCGGCCTCGACCCCGACATATCCCCCGAGTACGCACAACTTCAGGTACGCCGCGTCGCAGAGCGCAACCACCTCGACGTCGCCCAGGTCGAGAAGCTCGTCGACCAGCACACCGAAGGCCGGATCCTCGGCTTCGTGGGAGAGCCGAGGGTCAACGTCCTCCAGCTCAACGTCGCCCTCAAGCAGCTTGTGAACGAGTCCTGAGGACGTGAGGACGGGGTAGTGGGCGGGTCCGGCCGAGGCGTCAGAATCCTGTCAATTCGGCCCCTCGCCCCACCCCCCGTCCCATTTGTCGAGAATCATCGGGGTAGCTTCGAACCGGTTGCCGCATCGGCGTCAGCCGGTTCAGAGAAGACAATGGGGCCATGGCACGCGGCAAGCTTCGAATCTATCTGGGTGCGGCGCCCGGCGTCGGCAAGACGTACGCGATGCTCTCCGAGGCCCACCGGCGTGTGGAACGGGGCACCGACTGCGTCGTCGCCTTCGTGGAGCACCACGACCGCCCGCGCACCGAGGTCATGCTGCACGGCCTGGAGCAGATCCGGCGCCGTGAGATCGAGTACCGCTCCGCCGTCTTCACCGAGATGGACGTCGACGCGGTCCTGGAACGCGCCCCGGCCGTCGCCCTGGTGGACGAACTGGCGCACACCAATGTGCCGGGTTCCCGCAACGCCAAGCGCTGGCAGGACGTGGAAGAGCTCCTCCAGGCCGGCATAGATGTGATCTCCACCGTCAACATCCAGCACCTGGAATCGCTCGGCGACGTCGTCGAGGCCATAACCGGTGTACGGCAGCGCGAGACCGTCCCCGACGAGGTCGTCCGCAGGGCCGACCAGCTCGAACTCGTCGACATGTCGCCCCAGGCGCTGCGCCGCCGCATGGCCCACGGCAACATCTACAAGCCGGACCGGATCGATGCGTCCCTGTCCAATTACTTCCGCCCCGGCAACCTGACCGCCCTGCGCGAGCTGGCCCTCCTCTGGGTCGCGGACCGGGTCGACGAATACCTGCAGCAGTACCGCGGCGAGCACAACATCCGCACCACCTGGCAGGCCCGCGAACGCATCGTCGTCGGACTCACCGGCGGTCCCGAAGGCCGTACGCTCATCCGCCGCGCGTCCCGGATGGCGGCCAAGGGCTCCGGCAGCGAGATCCTCGCCGTCTACATTGCCCGCAGCGACGGACTGACCTCCGCCTCGCCCAAGGAACTCGCCGTCCAGCGCACCCTTGTGGAGGACCTCGGCGGCACGTTCCACCATGTCATCGGCGACGACATACCCTCGGCCCTCCTCGAATTCGCCCGTGGGGTGAACGCCACGCAGATCGTCCTCGGCTCCAGCCGTCGCAAGGCCTGGCAGTACATCTTCGGACCAGGCGTGGGCGTCACCGTCGCCCGTGACTCCGGCCCCGACCTCGACGTCCACATCGTCACCCATGAAGAGGTGGCCAAGGGCCGGGGGCTGCCCATCGCCCGCGGCGCCCGGCTGGGCCGGGTCCGGATCATCTGGGGCTGGCTGGTCGGTGTGGGCGGCCCGGCCCTTCTCACGCTGCTCCTGATCCGCCTGGACAGCGGCCCCGGGCTCGCCAACGACGTCCTGCTCTTCCTCTTCCTGACCGTCGCCGCGGCCCTGCTCGGCGGGCTGTTGCCCGCCCTCGCATCGGCCGCCGCCGGCTCGCTGCTGCTGAACTACTGGTTCACCCCGCCCACCCACACCCTGACCGTGCAGGACCCGGAGAACTTCGTCGCCATCGTGATCTTCTTCGCGGTGGCGGTCTCGGTCGCCTCGGTCGTCGACCTGGCGGCCCGCCGCACCCATCAGGCGGCCAGGCTGCGGGCCGAGTCGGAGATCCTCTCCTTCCTGGCCGGCAGTGTGCTGCGCGGCGAGACGACTCTGGACGCACTCCTGGACCGGGTCCGCGAGACCTTCGGTATGGAGTCCGTCGCCCTGCTGGAGCGGCAGAGCGACGTCGATCCGTGGACGTGCGCCGGGAGCGTCGGGCCGGGCCCGGTGGCCCGGCCGGAGGACGCGGATGTGGACATGCCTGTCGGCGACCACATGGCGCTCGCGCTCTCCGGCCGGGTGCTGCCCGCCGAGGACCGCCGGGTGCTCGGCGCGTTCGCCGCCCAGGCCGCCGTCGTGCTGGACCGCCAGCGCCTGGTCGGTGAGGCGGAGGAGGCCCGGCGGCTCGCCGAGGGAAACCGGATCAGGACGGCGCTCCTCGCCGCCGTCAGCCACGATCTGCGTACCCCGCTCGCCGCCATCAAGGCCGCCGTCAGCTCCCTGCGCTCCGGCGACGTCGCCTGGTCCGACGAGGACGAGGCCGAACTCCTGGAGGCCATCGAGAACGGCGCCGACCGCCTCGATCATCTCGTGGGCAACCTCCTGGACATGTCCAGGCTGCAGACCGGCACCGTCACCCCGCTGATCCGCGAGATCGACCTCGACGAGGTGGTCCCGATGGCGCTCGGAGGCGTCCCCGAGGGCAGCGTGGACCTGGACATCCCCGAGACCCTGCCGATGGTCGACGTCGACCCCGGGCTGCTGGAGAGGGCTGTTGCCAACATCGTCGAGAACGCCGTCAAGTACAGCCTTTACGGAGAACGCGTCACGGTGGCCGCCAGCGCGCTCGGCGAACGCGTCGAGCTACGGGTGGCCGACCGCGGCCCAGGCGTCCCCGACGACGCCAAGGAGCGCATCTTCGAGCCCTTCCAGCGTTACGGCGACGCCCCGCGCGGCGCAGGCGTCGGGCTGGGCCTCGCCGTAGCCCGCGGTTTCGTGGAATCCATGGGCGGCACGCTGGACGCCGAGGACACCCCCGGCGGCGGCCTCACCATGGTGCTGACCCTCAAGGCGGCATCGGGGTACGTTCCCGTCAGCCCCGACCTGCCCGCGCGGGTCACCTCATGACCGTGCAGGTCACCTCATGATCTCCGCAACGTCCCAGGAGATCGCCGTACAGCAGAAAGGAAGGGCCCCCATGACCCGGGTGCTTGTGGTCGACGACGAGCCGCAGATCGTACGCGCCCTCGTGATCAACCTGAAGGCGCGCAAGTACGAGGTGGACGCCGCGCCCGACGGCGCGACCGCCCTCCAGCTCGCCGCCGCCCGCCACCCCGATGTCGTCGTCCTCGACCTCGGGCTGCCGGACATGGACGGCGTCGAGGTGATCAAGGGGCTGCGCGGCTGGACCCGGGTGCCGATCCTGGTGCTCTCCGCCCGCCACACCTCCGACGAGAAGGTCGAGGCCCTGGACGCAGGCGCGGACGACTACGTCACCAAGCCGTTCGGCATGGACGAGCTGCTGGCCCGGCTGCGCGCCTCCGTCCGCCGCGCCGAACCCGCAGGCCAGCAAGGCTCCGACGGCGTCGTGATCGTCGAGACCGAGGGGTTCACCGTGGATCTGGCGGCGAAGAAGGTCCATCGAGAGGGACGCGACGTACGGCTCACCCCCACCGAATGGCACCTCCTGGAGGTCCTGGTCCGCAACAGCGGCCGGCTGGTCAGCCAGAAGCAGCTGCTCCAGGAGGTCTGGGGGCCCTCGTACGGCACCGAGACCAACTATCTGCGGGTCTACATGGCGCAGCTCAGGCGCAAGCTGGAGGCCGACCCCTCGCATCCCCGGCACTTCGTCACCGAGCCGGGGATGGGCTACCGCTTCGAGCGCGGCTGAACGGGCCACCGGGCCTGTTCCGTACCCCTTGCGAGCGACCTGTTCGAGTGAGACCCGGAACAACCGCTCGGAGCACAGGAGACCGGTAGTCTTCGGGTATGAGTGCTGTTCCTCGATTCGAGAAGCCCGGCAAGGCGGCGAAGCCGTCCGGCCGCTTCCGGCGGATGCTCGACCGGCTGTCCAGCTCCCAGGAGGACCTGGAGTCCGAGGAGCTGCAGGAGGACTCGCAGGCTTCGGGGTGCACGCGGATCTCCGAATGCACCGACCGCCAGATCGTCAAGGTGACTGGTACGTTGCGGACCGTCACCCTGCGCCCGCGCGCCGGAGTGCCCGCCCTGGAGGCGGAACTCTTCGACGGCACCGCACCGCTGGACGTGGTCTGGCTGGGCCGGCGCTCCATCGCGGGCATAGAACCGGGTCGCAAGCTCATCGCCTCGGGCCGGATCGCCATGAGTCATGGACGCCGGGTGCTGTTCAACCCCAAATACGAACTCCGACCGCTCGGCAAGGAGTAGCCGGTGACGTCTCTCGACAAGCCGACGTCCGACAAGGACCGCACCACCCACACCGACCAGCAGGACGCCGACGCGCAGGCGGTCACCGAAGCAGCGCTCTTCGAAGCATTCGGAGGCGCCCGGGGGATGGTGGAGACAGTCCTTCCCGGGCTGCTCTTCGTCACGATCTACACGGTCAACAAGGATCTGCACCTCTCGGCCATCGCGGCCCTGGTGGTCTCCCTGGCCCTCGTCGCCGTACGGCTGATCCGCAGGGATACCGTCAAGCACGCCTTCAGCGGTGTCTTCGGCGTGGCCTTCGGTGTGGTCTTCGCGATGATGACCGGCAATGCCAAGGACTTCTACCTGCCGGGCATGCTCTACACGCTCGGCCTGGCACTCGCCTACCTGATCACCACCCTTGCCGGGGTGCCGCTGATCGGTCTGATGCTGGGCCCGGTGTTCAGGGAGAACCTCTCCTGGCGCACCAGGAACCCCGGCCGCAAGAAGGCGTACGCCAAGGCCAGCTATGCCTGGGGGCTGATCCTGCTCGCCAAGTGCGCGATCCTCTTCCCGCTGTACTGGTGGGCCGACACCACCCAGTTCAGCTGGGTCCTGGTCGCCCTGAAGATCCCGCCGTTCCTGCTCGCGGTCTATCTGACCTGGGTCTTCCTCGCCAAGGCGCCGCCGCCTATCGATGTCTTCGCCGAGATGGAGGCGCAGGAGCAGGCTGAAAAGGCTCGCAAGGCGGAAGCAGCCGCCGCCGCGACGCGCCACCGGGAGTTCTGAGAGGCTGTCGGCCGGCCTCAGATGGAAGGGGCCCGGCACCGTGTGAAACGGTGCCGGGCCCCTTCCATCTGCCTGCCCTGCGTCGGTCAGTCCTCCGACTCGCCCCGCCGCACCGACAGCAGATCCTCAAGCTGCTCCTCGCGAGCCTGTGCGGCCACGAACAGCAGCTCGTCACCGGCCTCCAGCGTCTCCTCGGCGCCCGGCGTCAGAACGCGCTGCCCTCGGATGATGGTGACCAGCGAGGTGTCCTCGGGCCAGGCCACATCGCCGACCTGGGTGCCGGCCAGCGCCGACTCCGGCGGCAGCGTCAGCTCGACCAGATTGGCGTCACCGTGGCTGAAGCGCAGCAGCCGGACCAGATCGCCGACACTCACCGCCTCCTCGACCAGGGCCGACATCAGACGCGGCGTGGAGACAGCCACATCGACGCCCCAGGCCTCGTTGAACAGCCACTCGTTCTTCGGGTTGTTGACCCGGGCGACGACCCTCGGCACGCCGTACTCGGTCTTGGCGAGCAGCGAGACGACCAGATTCACCTTGTCGTCGCCGGTCGCGGCGATCACGACGTTGCAGCGTTGAAGTGCCGCCTCGTCGAGTGAGGTGATCTCGCAGGCGTCCGCCAGCAGCCACTCCGCCATCGGCACCCGCTCCACCGAAATGGCCGTGGGCGCCTTGTCGACGAGCAGCACCTCATGCCCGTTCTCCAGCAGCTCGCCCGCGATGGAACGGCCCACCGCACCGGCTCCGGCAATCGCGACACGCATCAGTGACCGCCCTCCTCAGGGCCCTCGGCGAAGGCCGCCTCGACCTTCGCGATCTCGTCCGTACGCATCATCACGTGGACCAGGTCGCCCTCCTGCAGCACCGTCTGCGAGGTGGGCAGCATGGCTTCACCCAACCGGGTGAGGAACGCCACGCGGACGCCTGTCTCCTCCTGCAGCGTGCTGATCTTGTGGCCGATCCAGGACGGTGTGGTGTGGACCTCCGCGAGCTGCACACCGCCGCTCGGATCCCGCCACAGCGGCTCGGCGCCCGAGGGCAGCAGCCGCCGCAGCATCTGGTCCGCGGTCCACCGCACAGTGGCGACGGTGGGGATACCGAGACGCTGGTAGACCTCGGCGCGCCGGGGGTCGTAGATCCGCGCCGCGACATTCTCGATGCCGAACATCTCGCGGGCCACCCGGGCGGCGATGATGTTCGAGTTGTCGCCGCTGCTCACCGCGGCGAACGCACCGGCCTCCTCGATCCCCGCCTCACGGAGAGTGTCCTGGTCGAAGCCGACACCGGTGACGCGCCGGCCACCGAATCCGGACCCGAGGCGCCGGAACGCCGTGGGGTCCTGGTCGATGACGGCGACCGTGTGCCCCTGCTGCTCCAGGGTCTGCGCGAGAGCGGCTCCTACTCGCCCGCAGCCCATGATGACGATGTGCACCTCGCACCTACCTCGCAGTCCTGATCATCCGGCTGACCTGCGAAAACACCCTGCTCACACTTCTTCCTCAGCTTGCCGGGGCAAACAACGGGGCAACGGTCTGTCCCGTTGCCCAGGATGAGCTTATGCGGCCGGGAGTGCGAAGCCTCATCCGCGGGCGGTTTGGCCGCACCGGTCATGCGGATGGGGAGGGCCGCCGGCCTCAGCCACTGCGGGACGGACTCTTGAGTACGCACCGTGATTGTCTGCTCGGTGACCGGCTCCACCCAGGCCGGCATGGTCGCGGGTTTCGCCGCGCTCGAAGAGAAGGGTGACCTCGGTGGCCAGCCCGCGCTCAACGGCTGCAGCGCCCTTTTCGTGGACGCCTGAGTGCAAGGATTTCGTTAAGGATTCCGTGGCTTTTTCGGCCGAGCGCGGGAGATTGCGAGGCCACGGGGGTGGTGGGTCTGCGGCTTTCATACGGAACGCATACGATCCTCTGCGTGTCCAAACTGACCGACCTGCCCAAACGGATTCTGATCGGACGGGCGCTGCGCAGCGACAAGCTGGGAGAAACGCTCCTCCCCAAGCGCATCGCACTTCCGGTCTTCGCATCCGACCCCCTGTCCTCGGTGGCGTACGCGCCCGGAGAAGTTCTCCTGGTGCTGTCCGCCGCGGGCGCGTCGGCCTACAGCTTCAGCCCCTGGATCGCGCTCGCGGTCGTGGTCCTGATGTTCACGGTCGTCGCTTCTTACCGGCAGAACGTGCACGCCTACCCGAGCGGTGGTGGTGACTACGAGGTCGCCACCACCAACCTCGGCCCCAAGGCCGGGCTGACCGTGGCGAGCGCACTGCTGGTCGACTACGTGCTGACCGTCGCGGTGTCGATCTCCTCCGGGGTGGAGAACCTCGGTTCCGCGATCCCATTCGTCGTCGAGCACAAAACGGCGTGCGCGATCGCGGCCATCGTGCTGCTGACGCTGATGAATCTGCGCGGCGTCAAGGAGTCAGGCAAGCTCTTCGCCATCCCCACGTATCTCTTCGTGGCAGGCGTCTTCATCATGATCTTCTGGGGTGCGTTCCAGGGACTGGTCCTCGACGAAACCATGCAAGCCCCGACGGCGGACTACGAGATCAAGGCCGTGCACGAGGGGCTCGGCGGCTTCGCGCTGGTCTTCCTGCTGCTGAGGGCCTTCTCCTCCGGCTGTGCCGCCCTCACCGGGGTCGAAGCGATCAGCAACGGCGTACCTGCTTTCCGTAAGCCGAAGAGCAAGAACGCCGCCACGACGCTCGCGATGATGGGCCTGCTGGCCGTCACCATGTTCTGCGGCATCATCGCCCTGGCCATGGCCACCGGTGTGAAGATGGCGGAGAACCCGGCGGAGAACCTGCTCAACAACGGTGTTCCGGTCGGCCCCGACTACGTCCAGGACCCGGTGATCGCCCAGGTCGCGGCCGCTGTCTTCGGCGACGGCACGTTCTTGTTCGTCGTACTCTCGGCGGCCACCGCTCTCGTCCTCTTCCTGGCCGCCAACACCGCGTTCAACGGCTTCCCGGTGCTCGGCTCGATCCTCGCCCAGGACCGCTACCTGCCCCGCCAGCTCCACACCCGCGGCGACCGGCTCGCCTTCTCGAACGGCATCGTGCTGCTCGCGGGTGCGGCGATCCTGCTGGTCTGGGTCTACGGTGCGGACTCGACCCGGCTGATCCAGCTCTACATCGTCGGCGTCTTCGTCTCCTTCACCCTCAGCCAGATCGGCATGGTCCGGCACTGGAACCGCCATCTGGCGACGGAGAAGGACCAGGCCAAGCGCCGCCACATGCTGCGCTCCCGCGCCATCAACACCTTCGGCGCCTTCCTGACCGGCACCGTGCTCGTGGTCGTGCTCGCCACCAAGTTCGTCCATGGCGCCTGGGTCGCGCTGCTCGGCATGGTGATCTTCTACGTGACGATGACCGCGATCCGCAGGCACTACGACCGGGTCGCCGAGGAGATCGCCGCCGAGGAGACCCCGGCCGACGAGACGATGCGGCCCTCCAGGGTTCATTCGATCGTCCTGGTCTCCAAGCTTCACCGGCCCACGCTGCGCGCCCTGGCCTACGCCAAGCTGATCCGCTCCGAGCGCCTGGAGGCGCTCTCCATCAGCGTCGACCCGGCCGAGACCAAGGCGCTCAGGGAGGACTGGGAGCGGCGGGGCATCGACATCCCGCTGAAGATCCTCGACTCCCCGTACCGCGAAGTCACCCGCCCGGTCATCGACTATGTGAAGAGCCTGCGCCGGGAGAGCCCGCGCGATGTCGTGAGCGTGTACATCCCGGAGTACGTGGTCGGTCATTGGTACGAGCACCTTCTCCACAACCAGAGCGCCCTGCGCCTCAAGGGGCGGCTGCTGTTCACCCCGGGGGTCATGGTGACCTCCGTGCCGTACCAGTTGGAGTCCTCCGAGGTGGCGAAGAAGCGCGCCAGGAAGCGCGCCGAGTGGAACGCACCGGGTTCGGTGCGCCGCGGACCCGTGGAGCGCAGGCCCAAGGAACCCGCCAACAAGGGCTGACGGCGCCCGCCTGCTCGTGGTAAACGGCCGGACGGCACCCACGTAGACTCGTGGGTTGTTGTCCGGCCGTTTTTTCCCTGATCTCTGGAGCCACCCCCTCATGCAGAACGAACCCACGTCGTCGCTGGTCGGGGAGGAGTACGAGGTCGAGGTCGGGCCCGTCGCACACGGCGGCCACTGCATCGCCCGCACCTCGCAGGGCCAGGTCCTCTTCGTACGGCACACGCTTCCCGGCGAGAAGGTCGTTGCCCGGGTCACCGAGGGCGAGAGCGACTCCCGCTTCCTGCGCGCCGACGCGGTACGGATCATCGAGGCGTCCAAGGACCGCGTCGAGGCGCCCTGCCCGTACGCCGGTCCCGGCAAGTGCGGCGGCTGCGACTGGCAGCACGCCAAGCCCGGCGCCCAGCGCAGGCTCAAGGGCGAAGTGATCGCAGAACAGCTCCAGCGCCTCGCGGGCCTCACCCCGGAGGAGGCGGGCTGGGACGGCACCGTCATGCCGGCCGAGGGCGACAAACTTCCGGCGGGCGAGGTACCGGCCTGGCGCACCCGGGTCCAGTACGCCATTGACGAGGACGGCCGTGTCGGCCTGCGAAAGCACCGCTCGCACGACGTGGAGCCCATCGAGCGCTGCCTGATCGCGGCCCCCGGCGTCACCGAGCTCGGCGTCGAGAAGCGGGAATGGCCCGGCATGGCCTCGGTGGAAGCCATCGCCGCCACCGGCTCCCACGACCGCCAGGTCATTCTCACGCCGAGGCCCGGCGGCCGACTGCCCCTCGTCGAGCTCGACAAGCCCGTCTCGGTGATGCGTGTCGACGAGCGCGACGGCGGCGTCCACCGCGTGCACGGCCGGGCCTTCGTCCGCGAGCGCGCCGACGACCGTACTTACCGGGTCGGCTCGGGCGGCTTCTGGCAGGTCCACCCGCAGGCCGCCAACACCCTCGTCCGCGCCGTCATGCAGGGCCTGCTGCCCCGCAAGGGCGACACTGCCCTCGACCTGTACTGCGGCGTCGGCCTCTTCGCGGGCGCCATCGGCCAGCGCATCGGCGAGAAGGGCGCCGTCCTCGGCATCGAGTCCGGCAAGCGCGCCGTGGAGGACGCCCGGCACAACCTGAAGGACCTGGAGCGGGTCCGCATCGAGCACGGCAAGGTCGACCAGATCCTGCCGCGCACCGGCATCACCGAGACCGACCTCATCGTCCTCGACCCCCCGCGCGCAGGCGCCGGCAAGCAGACGATCAAGCACCTGACCGGCCTCGGCGCCCGCCGCATCGCGTATGTGGCTTGCGACCCGGCGGCCCTGGCACGCGACCTGGCGTACTTCCGCGAGGGCGGGTACCGGGTGCGGACTCTACGGGCGTTCGATCTGTTTCCGATGACCTCGCACGTTGAGTGCGTGGCGATTCTTGAGCCCGCTGAGAAGGGCGCCTGACCTGCGGATTCGCGGCCCTGTTAGTTCGCTCGACCTGTTTCCCTCCGTGGAACGGTTCGAGCGGACGAATCGACCACCCGATCCTGTCTGACCTGCGGTTTCACTTTGAATGCGACCATTTGGACGACCGTTTCACGACCTTGGTGCAGCATTCCTGACGCTCGAATGACGCTTGCCTTATCCACAGCACCTGCCCGGTCGGGTCGGTCACGACCTGCACGTTCACGCCGTGGCGACGGTGCTTGTGCGAGTGGTCGGACCGGCCATCGCCCACACGGTCGCACTTGACAAGCGGCCCGTCGAGCAGTGCGTAGTCCGGTTCGTGCTCGTGCAGGACCCTGAGCAGGCCGGGCGCCCGCGCGGCCAGGAGGTCGATCACCGCGGTCGTGTACGCATGGGCGGTGCCGACAGAGATGGCGAAGCCGGCGGCGATCCGGGCCAGGGTGTCGTGCTTGCGCAGGTACACCAGACCGACAAGCGCCGGTTGGTGCGGCGGGCGGCCACCCTCGCGAGTGACGATGAGCATGGTGGCCCACTCGACCAGCGCATGAGGAAAGTCGAGCGCCACAGGACAGGGAACCAACGAGGCGTCTGCGCTGACGAGTCGAGACTTCGAACATCTCCCTCGACGGCACGGGTCAGGGCGATTTCAAAGTCGGGGTGATCTTGTAGGGGCGCAGGTCACTTCGGTGTGACGATGTTCGGTGGGCGCGCGACGTACGCAGTGAAGCTCCGTTGTGCAGGAGACCTTGCCAAGTCGCCTTCGCCCAACGGGGCTTCGATGTGCCATCAGTCTGCCACTGTCTGCCTGACCAAGTCGCCCACCCGTCAGCATCGTGCGATCGGTCCGCTGGCCTTGCGGCTTGAGACACTGGCCGATCCGCGGTGCCGGCGCGGGAAGCGTCACCCGTTCGTGGCCGTCCTGCTGGTGGCCTGCTCGGCGGTGGTCGCCGGAGCGAAGTCCTTCGCTGCCATCGGGCAGTGGGCCAAGGAGGCACCACAGGGCGCCCTTGCCCGGCTCGGGGCCCGCGCTGCTACGGCGTTCGCCCTGCGCATCGCTCCCAGCAGCGCGACGGTCCGCCGGGTAGTCCAGCGCACCTGCCCGGGCGGGCTCGCCGACCTGCTGGGATGCGATCCGGCTGGTGCCGAAACGCTGGCCGTGGATGGCAAGAGCGCCCGCGGATCGCGCCACGGCACCACTGCGGCCACCCATCTCCTGGCCGCGATGATCGGCAGCGGCCAGACGGTCACCCAGCTGCGGGTGCCGGACAAGACGAATGAAATCACCTGCTTCGCCGCCCTGTTGGGCGACAAGGCGGCGGGCGCCAGCCTATGCAGGTAGGCACGGGCACTCGCCCGGGGCTCAACCTGGCCGAACTATCCCGCGATCCGGGCCATGGCCTGGTCGAACATCTCCCGTCAGGGGGAAGGGGCTACGTTATGGCCGGTGGCCACCGCATGATCTTCAGGAGTCCACACAACCCTTGATGATCCTGCGGTGGCCGTATTCGTTCCCAGCCGGTCTCACCACAAGATCGCGAAACCAGACTGGAGTATTAGTCGTTCGGATTACTGTCGGCTTTGAGTCTCGATGGCGGGCAGCCTCGATGTAGCGCGGGGCGAACTTCATCTCGTGTGCCTCGGGCACGTTGTACGGAGACCGCCAGTAGTCTGGTACGAAGCTGTCGCCGTCCTCGTGGCAGAGGTGGCATGAGGCGCATTACTCGGTTCGCCAGCCGTAGGCGACGGCGCGGACCCCATCAAACATCTCGTCCAGCGGTCCGTCCACCCGGTACCAGCGGTGGAGGTCCGTCGCGCCGCAGTGGGGACAGGGCGCTGAGAGGTCGGGAGCGGCTGGCTCCGCGTCGAAGGCCGCCCGCCAGGCATCCACTAGTTCGGGCGGGAGGAGCCGCCAACCGCCCGGGCCCGGCAGGGCAAGCTCATCGACGTCGAACAGATCCATCTCCCTGGCCTCGACCGCGCCGAGCATGCTGCATTCGCCCGTTGTCAGATCGACTCGTTCTCCAAGCACTCATCTGTTCGACGAACCTTCGCGCGCTGCTGATCGATCTGCTGCTCGCGCGCCTGCGCAATAGCTGCGTATCATTGGCGCCGCCGCTCAGCTTCGAGAAGTTCTGCTTCCGGTCCCGGCGTTCGCCTTCCGCAGCGAGGCGTTCGGGACCATGCAGGAGGAGTTCCAGGCGTGACTCAGCGTCCAGTGCGCTCTGTCGCTGTGGGGGTACGAGTGCTGGTACCGGATCTTGGCGGGCGCACTGAGGGTGAGGCGTCCGTTGAACGCCTTCCTCTGGCGACGAAAGAACCCCTCGACAAGGTCCATCGTCCCAGCACAGGACAGCACTTCTGCGTTTCTATCCAAACCTCAGAAGCCTGGTTCGCCCGAGGTGTCAGCACCGACTACCTGACATCGGCGCTCACCGCCGGGCTTCCCGAGCGGATCGGATCACCCATCGGCCTGGTGCGCCGCCGCCTCACCGACAAGATGCCGCCCCAACTGCCCTCGGCACCTGCACCGGCATCGAGCCGGTCCGGCACTGCCGCGCGCAGTCTCCTGGTCGAGTGCGCCGAATGCGGTCGACCCGGTCCGGCCGAGGCACTTCCGGACGGCCTCTGCAAGCCCTGCCGACACGTGCACCAGAAACCGGAATCGCCCGAGCTGGAGGTCCCGGAGCAGGTCGAACGCGATGTCCCAGGCCTCGTCGCCGGACTCCGCAACCTGATGCGCACCTGAAGTCCCCCTGAACTGCCGGTCCTTCGGGTGTACGCAATCCGGTCTTGCGGCCCGCCCAGCAACCCAGGACGTCGAACTTCACTGCCGGCTGCTGCCCTGGCCGGCCTGCGGCCGATCCCCGCTCCTGAGTCGGCTCCGGTCGTCACCGCGCACGCGGAAACCAGCAGGTCCGTCACGGAACACCCGCAGCCCACCGGGCTGTCCGCCCTTCAGTGCACCGAGGGTCGAGGTCGCCTGCACGGATTTCCGCGCTCGGCTGCACTCCTGTCCGGGCGCGGCGAGACGTGCGCCGAGGAACGAGCTATGCGCCGTCGTTGCCATCGCGCAGGGAATGAATCAGGCTCTGCAGGATCCGGAACGCGCCTGACTAGAGCAACAGCGGCAACACCGTCTTCTCTCAGGTTGTGGTGCACTACCTCGGTGCCACCGATCCGATGCCGGGCCGGTTCGACATAACCTGGAACAGTTTGAGTCGCCCAGCGGTTCAGTGCCGGTCTACAACACCTCATATAGCGCTACCGGGGGCGTGTCGCACATCTGGAACACCCCCGGTCCAAGCCTCCGATCGGAATGTGAAGAGAATGTGGATTGAGCGAATCGCTGAGGCCACGCACTGGGAGCCGGCTCGGCTAGAAATTTCCTGGAACAGCGTTGAGGAAGAGCTCGGTACGGCACTGCCCGAGGACTACAAAAAGCTTGCAGAGACGTTTGGCAAGGGGGAATTCTCGGAGTTCATGCGTATCCTTACCGTCGATGCCACGAGGCAGTTCGACCTGGTCAGGATCTGGAAGACGTTCCTCGACGGCGGCCCGGAGAACGGGCCCGATCCCGCCTTCAAGCCCTACCGGATGTACCGGCCCGGTCAGCGCGGTCTCATTCCCTGGGCGTTCGGTGAGATGAAGTGTAGCTACTTCTGGCTGGCAGCCGCCGAGGAGGATCCGGCGAACTGGCCCATCGTCACGCAGGGCGACCCGTATCCCTGGCAAGAAGTGAGCATGTCCACCAGCGAGTTCGTCTACCGCGTACTGACGGATCCCGAGTTCGAGCCGTTCTCGATCGCGAGACTGATGCCGGAGCCCGACTTCCACCCGATGGATTGAGCCGGGCGCGGCCCGATTGCGCCACCCTGCACCCGGAAAGTCCGGTCATGGAAAGAAGCTATCTCAATTTGCTCGGTAGCCTGCTGGCCATGGTGGAGATTATTGATCGGTTGGTGCCGGATGCGTTGTGGGGGTTGTTCCAGCGGGTGGTACCGGGGGCACCGTCGCGGCCACAGGGTGGCGGTCGACGTCGCCACGGCGACCGGGAGGTGTTGGCGGCGATCGTCTTCGTGGCCATGCCAGGCTGCACGTGGCAGCAGTTACCCACAGCATCGTTCGGGCTGTCTGGTCCGACGTCCCACCGCCGGTTCACCGAGTGGACGAGGGCCCGGGTCTGGGCCAAACTCCACCGCCTGGTCCTCGACGAACTCGGCTCTCGCGGCGAGTTGGACTGGTCGCGGTGTGCGATCGACTCGGTGAACATGCGGGCCCTGAAAAGGGGGGCCTGACGGGTCCGAATCCGAACACCCGGGCTTGGTGGACGTCGTAGGCGGCGAGGTAGGCCAGGGCGCCGCCGCGGCCGTAGCTGGGCGGTCTGCAACGCGGTGAACACCGGCGGGCGACCGGGGCGCTTGCGGTCGGCCAACCCGGGTAGTCCCTGCTCGGCGAAGCGGCCACGCCAGGTCCGCACGGTGTCCAGGTGCAGGCCCGTTTCGCGAGCTATGCGTACGTTGGAGCGACCCCGTGCCGCGTGGAGCACGACGTGGGCGCGGATCCGGGCCCGGTGAGGGGTCTTGTGGCCGTAGGCCATCTTCTTCAGCCGGTGACGCTCGGAAGCGGTGAGCATCACAGGCACGGCGGGGCAGGCAGGCACAGAGGGAAGACGGCCAATCGTTCGGGGACGAGGACGGGTCGACACCGTGCGACAGCACACCAACGTCCCAGGCACTGCCCCGAGCGGTCGCTCAGCAGTCAGGCGGCCGTGTCGGAGATCTCCGCCATGCTTCGGCCAGCCCGTCGGAGTCAGCGGCGCGGCGCAACGGTGCGGGGGTTGAGCCATTCCACGATGGCAGCATGCCCGAGTGGTCGACCGCCGCCGGGACTTCCACCACCAGGCCTCCACGCGGATCATCCGTGACAACCAAGCGGTGTACGTAGAAGACCTCACGGTGTCAGTCCTCGTCAAAGGGATCCCAGGGCGACGTCTCACATGAGGAGCGCGGCAACCGATCGCGGTCGGCCTGGAGGCGCGCGTCTCCGCCGAGGGACAGGCCGACGCAAGGCAGATCAGCCCCAGCCCGGGCGTGCGACCACACTGCGAGCACCACGCCCCCGAACGCACGAAAGGCCGCCCCGTAGGGCGGCCGCCGGTTCACCGTCCGACACGAACGCAAGGGCATCAAAGCGGATGCTCTACGGGAATGGTGTAACCCTCTCTTCCCGCCGTAATGACGAAGAGTCAGCTCATCAGGCACTTAAAAGGCATGCTAACGATAAAAAATGCAGAGCCGGGCTGGATGGTTAATCCGCCTGTCGCCAATCGATCAACTATCGATGCGGCAAAGTTTTCCCAAGCCGAAAAAGCTCGCCGGCATGACTTCCCAATCCCGATATGCTTTCCGGTCGAAGCGTGCCGCAGCCGTCGCGGCAGCTGCGACGGCCGCTTTGTCCCTCTTTCTCGTCCCGACCAGCCACGCCGCAGCTGCTGACGCATCCCTTCCGCTGGGCGATGCCAATCTGGAAGAGACTCGCAGCAGTCAGACCTTGGCCGACGGTGTCACACTGACCCGCATCGTCCGTGGGACCGAGCCCGCTCAGGCCGGCCAGATCAACACCACGACGCGCGGACCGTGGGTGGTCAACGTACTGACGATCGACCCCCACAAGACCCGTGGGCACCTGGAGGCGACCTACGGGTCGGACCTGGCCAAGGCCGAGAAGACCACCGACCTCGTCCGCTCCTCCGGCGCCCTGGCCGGGGTCAACGCCTCCTTCTTCACCTTCACCGCCAGCGCGCAGTACCCCGGCGACCCGGTGGGCCTTGGCCTGTACGGCGGGAAACTCCTCAGCGAGCCCTCCCGCGGCCGCGACGAGGCCGACTTCGTCGTGGACGCCAACAGCAACCGGGTCCTGATGGGCCAGTTGAGCTGGTCCGGTAGCGTGCAGAACCGGCAGACCGAGGCCACGTTGCCGCTGGAGTACATCAATCACCCGCCGGTGGTTTCGGGCGCTTGCGCCGGCCTCACCGACCAGACCCAGTGCACCCTGCCCGGCGATGTGGTTCAGTTCACCCCTGAGTTCGCCGACGCCACCCCGTCCGGAGCCGGCGTGGAGGTCGTCCTCGACCGGCATGGCTGCGTGGTGCGTACCTCGACGGCTCGTGGCACGGAGCTGACGGATGGTCAGACTTCCTTGCAGGCGACGGGACGGGACGCGGCGTCCCTCCTGCAGGTCGCAGGACAGGGATGCCTCAAGGTGACCTCCACCCTGGTCAACGAGCAGGGTGAGGAGCTCCCCGTGCGCAAGGGGCTGTTCGGTGTGAGCGGCCGCTTCCGGCTCACGGCGGACGGACAGATCGTGGTGAAGCCCGGTGCGGACAACTCGCGCAACCCCCGCACCATCGCCGGCACGACGCGAGACGGACAGATCATGCTCGCGACGATCGACGGTCGCATAGCCACCAGTGTCGGCACCACCATGGATGAGACCGCTGCTGTCGCTCAGGCGCTGGGCATGCACGACGCGGTCAACCTCGACGGCGGCGGCTCCAGCACCATGTCGGTCGAGGGCGAACTGGTCAACCAGCCGAGCGGAAAGACCGAGCGGGCCGTCGGCGATGCCCTTGTCTTCATGAACACCCCATACCGCGGGGGCAAGGGCTGACGCTGCCACCACAGGGGCGACTGGCCCGGGTTAAGGGGCCCGGGCCAGTCTTGTCCAGCGCTTTTGCCTACCGCTTCGGAGTGGCGGCCGGCGCGGCCCACCAGCCGGAGACTCACGGACACCCGCACCCAGCTTTGGGATGTCGCACACTCCGATCAGTCGGGTGCCTGTGGTTCTGCGCGTCCCAGCATGTCGGCGAGGGGAGTGCCCGTTCGTGCTGCTGCGATTCGGCGGGCGCGCAGCTGAGCTCGGGTGCGGGGACGGAACTTGGGTTCCTTGCCGCAGCCGCACGGTTCTCGGCCCTCGTAACGCAGTCCGGCGTTGAGAACCGCGGCCACGACGGTCCACGCCTTGGTGTCCCGACGCCGTGGCGCCGCGAAGTCGTGACAGTTGATGACGTCGACTCAGGCGCGGGTCTGTTCTTGGACCAGCACGCGTTGCTGCCAGTGGCCACGGCTGCCGACATTCGCGATGATCTATGCGATTCATTCGACGAGGACTGGGGCCGGTCGTGGCTTCCGCTGACCACGAACGAGGTGAACGAGCCTTGGATGGGCTCCACCATCGACTGCGGCAGTGGACGATTGGGCTCCTGGTCCATGGAGGACGCCCCGGGAGAGCCGGGGGGATGGCCTTCGCCGACCTGCTGGCGGCGGTGGTGGAGGCGGTCAAGGACGGCAGGGGGTGTTGATGCCCTCTCCGGGCCGTTCGGGGACGGTTCCCGGCCTGGCTGACGGGGCCCTGGTCTGGCAGGACCCGAGGGAGCTCCTCGTGGCGAACTGGGCGCCGCTGCACTTAGCCTCAATCCGCCGAGGTCGTTCGAGAGTGATCTTCTGATCGATTTCTGCGTTCGCTTTGGGCTGGTGGCTGGGTGCGGGCAGGTGGTATCTGCTGGTCTACCCAGCTTTTCCACGGGTTCGGTTCCGGTTGGGCCCTGGCGGGCGGGGCGGGCAGGGACTGTTCGTGTCAGCCTGGTGGGCCGTGAACGGTGTCGAAGAGGTGTGTCCAGGCGTGCTGCCGGGGCCAGTTGCGGGGCAGGTGCAGGGTGATGCGTCGTGCGGAGCGGGCGATGCGGGCCGGGACCTGGACCAGG
>NZ_JBEOYU010000052.1:0-37925 GCF_040297265.1 Streptomyces sp. NPDC001832 | reverse complement strand
GGCCAGGTCTGGATCAACGACCCCGCCAAACGAGCGCAACCCGAACCACAAAGCTCATAGCGACGTAAATGTCTCATTTGACTTGACAACTACCGCTTCGCCACCTGGGTCGGCGACGCATTCAACAAGTACTCTTCTTGGTAACCGGGCTGTCCGTCGACGGACGCCGGGATCTCCCGCCTAGGAGGACGCCGTGACGTTGCGCATGAGGATGGCGCTCATCGCCCTGCTTGGAGTGCGAGGGAAGTTGGGCTTCCGGTGCTCCGGCGGAAGCCAAGGATGAGGAGGCTTGCGAGCCCGGGACCTCAACCGGCCGTAGCGATTCGCCCAGCCAGTGGAAGGTAGACGGCGACACCAAGTTCGACCTCTGGTCAACGGCACCGCGAGTTCCCGACGTTGCCAATGGTGATCAGATCGCTACGGGCTTGTTCACCCCCGTCCTCGAGTTCACACTCCCCGGCTATAGCCAGGTCCTCCCCACGGAGGGCGAGGAAGGCGAAGTTCGTTTCGACAGCGCTGCCTACAACGGGCGCGCAAAACTGGGTTCCGTATTTCCCGACGCCACGCCCGCCCTCCGCTACGACAGAAGCGACACAAGCGATCCCTCCGCTCCTGTAGAGCCGTACCTGGGAGTGGCTGCAGTCGCCGACCATGTCGGCGACGCCCTCGAGAACCCGGCCAGCACCTACCCGACAAAGGCAGACAAGAACCTGCCGGGCGGAGAAGCATTGCGGCCGATGCACCGCCTCGCGCAGGCGGCCGGGGCGCTCGAGTTGAGCCGCTACAACGCCAATAGCAGGGCTAAGGATTCCGCCTGCGGCAGTCCCGGCATGCCAGGCAAGCCCGGACCGGATGACCTCCTCGACTGCGACGAGTTCCCCATGGCATCTACCTATGAGGGTGCAGCGCGCAAAGACTATGAAGGGGCTCAGTACACGGACGAATTCTCCGTTCGCTACATCGACCGGGTTGAGAACCAAGAAGCTGGGCGCCGCCTCAACGGCTGGTACGACAACGACCGAATTCTGAACAACGACGCTTTCATACTCGTCATCGGCGACTGACCGAGACACCAGTTCGGGAGTAGTCAAACTGCGGGGTCGGCTCATGCCGGCCCCGCAGTCTACTCACCCGGCTTCGACACCGGCGGCTACGCGCCAGATCTGCACGAGGCAGTACTGCTCTTTGCCAACCAATTCTTTCTCCTGCCCCGGCGGAACTTGCAACGCGCGCGCTCCTCCGATCGGAGAGAGGAAAGGACCCCTCTCGCCGTTGAACATCCACTGCCATCGCATCTTGTACAGACCGGGCGAGGGAAGGGCCAAAGGAATCTGCCGCACTCCACCGTCAATGGTATGAATTGCGAGATCACCTCCGGGAAATTCCACCTCCACTTCTTCCCGGTCGAACCAATTGGCGTCCCTTTCGGGAGGGATGGTGGACCAGCTCTCCAATCGAAGGACTGTCTCAATAACCTGAGATGGCACCTGCAGATAGACCAGACCGGGGACGGAGAGCAACCAATGCACATCGTCCGGATTCAGCCCATACGGGTCGACAGCTGTATCAACTAATCCCAAAAGGCGGTAACTTGGACTAACCACGGTTTCATACGTGTCCAGCAACCTACTCAAGGAGCACCTCTCTCACATCGACAACCGAGTCAAAAGTAGCGCTACTCAAACATTAGAGCACCCTCACTCTCGACCGTCTTGCAAGATCTCAACACAATAGGCGCGAATATCTCTCGCATTTCGCACGGAAATAGACACTGAGCCCTTTCTGGCCTCACCCTGCCTGGCGGTGAGGGACGAGAACGGCCAGGACGATCGCAGTGATGCGGTTGGTACCGCAGCGGAGCTTCCGCGGGAGGCCAGCCCTTCAGGGGGTCATGGCCTGCTCGCCAAGGCGGCGGATCTTGACATGCGTGCTGCTGTGTCAACGCCGCCAACAAGGCAACGGCCGCCGAAAGAAGTCCAGATGAAATCGCAGGCACCTAGGGACGCTCGCAGACATGTCGAAAAGGCTCGCTATAGACGGCGGCCTATTTCTCCGGCGTAGTCGACACCGAAGCCTTTGGCTTTCGCGGGTCCAGTTGTCTCCGGTGGACTGGTGGAATCCAAGCAGGCGGCTGATGACGACGGTAGGCAGCTCCGAGGCGATGTCCATCAGTGACGCATGGCGTGCGAGCTGAGGCGGGACGCCGATCGCCTTCAGGCGTCGGCCGACCGCCAGGACGGCCGCTGGGCACGCCTGCACAACGACGCCTACTTCGCCCGCGCCGCCTGCGCGAACTTCACCTACGACCATGGCCCCGACGCCCCGGGGTGAGCAGCAGCATCAACACCGTTGCGTTTGGCCCCTGAGCTGTACGTCAAGCCCTGCTGAAACAGCGCAACGGGACCACCTGATAGATCAACGATCGGCGAAGAAAGTCGATCAAGGTCAGGGGTCCCATTGCAGGAGAAGTCTGTCATCGCGTCCACGATCGAGACAGCCCGGGGTGTGTTCGCGCCGGGGTATCTGGGGGGAGTTGACCCAGATCGTGGACTTCGCGCTGGTGGACGCGGTGCTGGAGGAGGCCGGCCGGCGCGAGAGGCGCGTGCGGCTACTGCCTTCTCGGGTGGTGGTGTACTTCGTGCTCGCTCTCGCGCTGTTCGAACACCGCTCGTACCGCACGGTGTGGTCCAAGCTGGTCGACCTGGTCGGCACGATCGGTCACGCCGCCCTGGACGACCTCCTACCCGCCCACCGACGGCAACGAGTGAAGGCCTGCACCCGCAAGAACCCAACCAGCAAGTACGGCCCGAACGTCGGACAGCACCCCCAGAAGGCCCAGAACTACACCGTCCACACCACCGTCGCGTTCTTCGACCGCGGCCTCAATAGCCGCTCACGGCGCTAACGCAACGGTGTTGGCCTCTGACGCCATACGGCCTCGGTCTCCGTGCAAGCTCGAAAACCGAGCCTGCACGGAGACCGAGGCCGTATGCGTCAGTGCCGCAGGGAATGCTCGCCCAGGAGTTCGTCCACCCGCGCCGCGGCACGCTGCTCGGCCGTGCGGGCAGCCGGGACCGGGGCCTGGACCCCGTCGCGGGCGAGGCCCTCGGCCTCGACGGCGGCGGAGACCGCATCCTGGTTCATGCGGACTGCGGCCCTGGCCTTCGTCGACTTCGCTGCTTTCGCCCGGGACGGGTGGGGTACGGTCACGGCCACCAGCAGGCCGAGCGCAAGCGCCGCGGTCCCGATGACGGCGATGCCGAGGCCCGAATCCGTACGGGAGAGCAGCAGCATGGCGAGGGTCGAGAAGACGACGGTGACCGAACCGTAGGAGAGCTGTGCGGCTGTGATACGCGGCATGTCGGTATCCGTCCTCGGGGCATCGGATGGGCAGTCGCTCAACGCGGTCGCACTGTCAAGCGACTCTACGACGGTGGATGCCCGTGAGGAACCGGCAGTAAGCATCACCTAACCCGCGGTACCGGTGCACGGGGGGCGCACGGAGTCATTCCGCCCTCCAAATGCGGCCAGTGGCACGCCGGTTGCCTGCAGGGTGAACGTCCGGATAGCGGAAATGTGCTCCTGCATAGTGCACTTGGCCTGCTCAAGTCAAGGTCTGTCTTTTCCCGCGTAACTCCGGTCGAATGTCGTCACTTGTGACGCGTATCCGCGCGCGGCCCTTCTACACCACCCCAGGCCGCAGCCGTGGGCGCCGGGGAGGACTGCATCAAGTGAGCACTAACAGACAGGCGCTTCGCGCCGCAGCGGTTGTCGTGGCCATGGCCGCCACTGCCGCCACGGCGTCAGCTTTCGCCACCGCCCAGGCGGATGAACACACATCGGGGGCGAAGTCGCCCGTAGTCGAGCGCCGCGACCCGGGTTCGGCCAAGGGCAGCGCGCACGACCTTGAGGGCCCCTACAGCAAGCAGCAGGATGCGCAGCGTCAGGCCGCTCTGGAGCAGGTCATAGCGGGCGACAAGAAGGTGTCGACGCGGGGCGGCTCCAAGGTCGTCAAGCTCGACGACAACAAGTACGTCGAGCTCGGCCGCGAGAAGACCGACAAGATCTTCACCGTTCTGGTGGAGTTCGGCGACCAGGTCGACAACACGACCATGTTCGACCCGGACGGCGACGGCCCCGAGCCGGCCGTCCCGAAGTACGGCGGCACACCCGGCCCGGCGCACAACAAGATAGCCAAGCCGGACCCCAAGAAGGACAACAGCACCGCCTGGCAGGCCGACTACAACCAGGCGCACTTCCAGGACCTCTACTTCGGTACGGGCGCCGGCAAGAACTCGCTGAAGACGTACTACGAGAAGACGTCCTCCGGGCGCTACTCGGTCGACGGCGAGGTCTCCGACTGGGTCAAGGTGCCGTACAACGAGGCCCGTTACGGTTCCAACTACTGCGGTTCCAGCAACTGCGCCAACGCCTGGGACATGGTCAAGGACGGCGTGAACGCCTGGGCCGCCGACCAGAAGGCCAAGGGCCGTACCCCCGAGCAGATCAAGACGGACCTCGCGCAGTACGACCAGTGGGACCGTTACGACTACGACAACGACGGCAACTTCAACGAGCCCGACGGCTACATCGACCACTTCCAGATCGTCCACGCCGGTGAGGACGAGTCCGCGGGCGGCGGCGTCGAGGGCAAGAACGCCATTTGGGCGCACCGCTGGTACGCGTACGGCACCAACGCCGGTGCGACCGGCCCGGACGGCAACAAGGCCGGCGGCACCGAGATCGGTGACACCGGCATCTGGGTCGGCGACTACACCGCGCAGCCCGAGAACGGCGGCCTGGGTGTCTTCGCCCACGAGTACGGCCACGACCTGGGCCTGCCCGACCTGTACGACACCACCAACCGCGCCGAGAACTCGGTCGGTTTCTGGTCCCTGATGTCGGCCGGTTCCTGGCTCGGCACCGGCAAGAACCAGATCGGTGACCTGCCCGGCGACATGACCGCCTGGGACAAGCTCCAGCTGGGCTGGCTCAACTACGGCGAGGCCAAGGCCGCGACGAACTCCACCCACAAGCTGGGCGTGTCCGAGTACAACACCAAGGACAAGCAGGCGCTCCTCGTCACGCTGCCCGACAAGGCCGTCACCACCGCTGTCACGAAGCCCGCGGAGGGCTCCAAGCAGTGGTGGAGCGACATGGGTGACGACCTCAACAACGCCCTGTCCCGTTCGGTCGACCTGACCGGCAAGTCCAAGGCGTCCCTCGACCTTTCGGGCTGGTGGGACATCGAGAAGGACTACGACTACCTCTACGCCGAGGTGTCTACGAACGGCGGCACCAGCTGGACCGCGCTCGACGGCACCGCCGACGGCAAGGCGATCCCGCGCGACGCCAGCGACAAGCCAGCGCTGACCGACGTCTCCGGCAAGTACCAGACGCTCTCCTACCCGCTGGACGCCTACGCGGGCCAGAAGATCGACATCCGCTTCCGTTACACCACCGACGGCGGCGCGGGCGGCGTCGGCTTCGCGGCTGACACCATCTCGGTCAACGCCGACGGTGCCGCGCTCTTCACGGACAACGCCGAGGGCGACGACAACGGCTGGACCGCCAAGGGCTTCTCGCGCGTCGGCGAGTCGTTCACCAAGGACTACCCGCAGTTCTACATCGCGGAGAACCGCCAGTACGTCAGCTACGACCAGACCCTCAAGGTCGGCCCGTACAACTTCGGCTTCTCCAAGACCCGTCCGGACTGGGTCGAGCACTACCCGTACCAGAACGGTCTGCTCATCTGGCAGTGGGACACCTCGCAGAAGAACAACAACGTCTCCACCCACCCGGGCAAGGGCCTGATTCTGCCGATCGACGCGCACGCCAAGCCGCTGAAGTGGGCGGACGGCACGGTCATCCGCAACAAGATCCAGCCCTTCGACGCGCCCTTCAGCTGGTACGCGACCGATGGCTTCACGCTGCACAACGCCGATGTGCCGGTGAAGATCGAGCCGCAGCTCGGTATCCCGGTCTTCGACGACCACAAGGGCACCTACTGGTACAAGGAAAACAAGACCGGAAGTGTTCAGGTCGCTGACACGAACACCCGGATCACGATCGTCAGCGAGCCGCGCGACGGCTCGACGATCACCGTCAAGGTCGGGGCCTCGCACAAGTAGATCCGCATCACCGCAGGTCAGACCCTGATCGGCCGTCGCCCTCTAGCGGGCGGCGGCCGATCGTGTTTAGGTGCGTCTTGACCAGATCCTCAGGCCGCCCCCCATTTGCCGGTCGGCCTTATCGACACAACGTCTCACGGGGGAGCGCGGAGCATGGCGGGCGGCGGGTTCTGCAAGTTGCCGACTGGCAGGGTGGTGGTGGCGATCAGCCTGACCGCGCCGACGGACGGGACGGGCCCGGGCACTCCGGTCCGGGTTCTGGTGCATGCCGCCAGCCGGACCCGCGCGCTGACCCGGCTGCGCAATCTGGGCCTGCGCGCCGTCTACCTCCGAGGCAATGCCGAGCCGCCCACCCCGGACGAGATCACCGCCGTGCTGCACCACCCGGACGGGGTGCTCTGGCGAGCGAGACCGGAGCAGGCCCAGGAGCTCTGGCACCCGATCCGAGCGCTGCTCCGCCCGGCCGTACCGGCCCGCAGCCCGGCCTGAGACTGAGCCTGAGAGGCTGTCGAGGGCGTGAGCGGGCGTAAGCGGGCGCGAGCAGCAGCGAAGAGCCGCAGAGCCGCGAGGAACCGCGGCAGCTCTCGCCCGGCTAGACCACAGGCTTTCCGGAAAGCTTGACGCCCGCCCTGCGGAGCTCCTCGAGTGCTCGCTCCGTGGTCTCCTCGGCGACCCCCGCGGTCAGGTCGAGCAGCACATGTGTCGTGAAGCCGGCCCGGACCGCGTCCAGCGCTGTCGCCCGCACGCAGTGGTCGGTCGCGATGCCGACCACGTCGACCTCGGTGACCCTGCGGTCCCGCAGCCAGTCGGCCAGCCCCACACCGTTCTCTTCGAGGCCCTCGAAGCCGCTGTACGCGGCGGCGTAGGCACCCTTGTCGAACACCGCGTCGATCGCCCCCGAGGCGACCGCAGGGGCGAAATTGGGGTGGAAGCCCACCCCCTCAGTACCGGCGACACAGTGCGCGGGCCAGGTGTGCTCGTAGTCCGGCTGCGCGGAGAAGTGGTTGGCCGGGTCGATGTGGTTGTCACGGGTGGCCACCACATGACGGTATCCGGCCTGGGCCTCGCCGATCAGGTCGGTGATGGCGGCGGCGACGTCGGCGCCCCCCGTCACGGCGAGGCTGCCGCCCTCGCAGAAGTCGTTCTGAACGTCCACGACGATCAAGGCGCGGTGCATGGCGGGTGTCCTTCGGTGGGGGCGGTCGGTTACGGGGGCCTGGGGCGACCGGCAAATGAGGGGGCGGGCTGGCTTTATTTCGAGCCTAGAGACTGCGGAGCGGCTTGGGGAGCCCTGCCCCCCTCACATGTACTCCGTGGGAATCACCGGCTCTCCGCGGGACAGCTGGATCGCCGACATCGGCAACCCCGCCCGCGCCGCTATATGCCTCTCACGGGCGGCGTCCAGCGGCTCACGGGCGATCGCTTCACCGCCCCTGAGCAGCTCGACGAGCAGCTGCCGGTCGGCCAGTTCCGCTGGTACGGGACCGGTGCCGATCACCTCCGCCTCGGCCACCCCGTTCTCGTCCAGCCGGCGTGCGGCCCACTTGCGACCGCCCGCCGACGTCTTCGCGCCGAGTGACTTCTTGGCGACTGGGCGCAGCGGCTCCGCGGGGTCGGCGGACCCAGCGCGGGCGACGAGTTTGTAGACCATGGAGCAGGTGGGCTGCCCGCTGCCGGTCACCAGCTGCGTGCCCACTCCGTACGCGTCGACCGGCGCCGCGGCCAGCGACGCGATCGCGTACTCGTCCAGATCCGACGTCACCACGATCTTCGTCCCGGTGGCGCCCAGCTCGTCCAGCTGCTGCCGCACCCGGTGTGCGACCAGCAGCAGGTCCCCGGAGTCGATCCGTACCGCACCCAGCTCCCTCCCGGCGACCTCGACGGCCGTACGGACCGCCTCGGCGACGTCGTAGGTGTCGACCAGCAGCGTCGTGTCCCGGCCCAGCGAGTCGATCTGGGCCCGGAACGCGTCGCGCTCGGTGTCGTGGAGCAGGGTGAAGGCGTGGGCGCTCGTCCCGACGGTCGGGATGTTGTAGCGGAAGCCCGCCGCCAGGTCGGATGTGGAGTCGAAGCCGCCGATGTACGCGGCGCGCGCCGACGCCACCGCCGACAGTTCATGGGTGCGTCGTGCACCCATCTCGATCAGCCCGCGCCCGCCCGCCGCGGCGGACATCCGCGACGCCGCCGCGGCGATCGCCGAGTCGTGGTTGAGGATCGACAGGATCACCGTCTCCAGCAGCACGCACTCGGCGAAGGAGCCCTCGACCCGCAGGATCGGCGAGCCGGGGAAGTACACCTCGCCCTCCCGGTAGCCCCAGATGTCACCGCTGAAGCGGTAGTCGGCCAGCCAGGCGAGCGTGGGCCCGTCGACGACGTTCTGTTCGCGCAGGAAGGTGAGCATCTCGTCGTCGAAGTGGAAGTTCTCCACAGCGTCCAGCACCCGTCCGATGCCCGCGACGACGCCGTAGCGCCGCCCCTCCGGCAGCCGGCGGGTGAACGTCTCGAAGACCGAGCGCCGGTCGGCCGTGCCGGCCTTCAGGGCGGCCTGCACCATCGTGAGCTCGTACTGGTCGGTGAAGAGCGCGGTCGACGGCACACCAACCCGTCGCCCAAGGTCCGCAGAGTTCATGTCCCGGATGCTACCTCTATCTCGTCAGAGTGACGAGATGTAGGGTCGTTTGTGCGATGACCCCTCTCGGGTGGCAGCATGGGGTGGGTGAGCGTCGCCCCCACTGAGATCGAGCGTCCCGAATCGGCCGAGGAGAGTCTTGTCGTCCCCGAGCCCGACGTCCCCTGGGTGACGCTGGTCCACAACGACCCGGTCAATCTCATGAGCTATGTGACCTATGTCTTCCAGGCCTACTTCGGCTACTCCAAGGACAAGGCCCACAAGCTGATGCTGGACGTCCACCACAAGGGCCGCGCCGTCGTCTCCAGCGGCAGCCGCGAGGAGATGGAACGCGACGTCCAGGCCATGCACGGTTACGGGCTGTGGGCCACCCTCACTCAGGACCGCAACTAGACCGACTCCCCTCTGCCCCGCCCGAACCACTATCGGAGAAAACCCATGGCCGGCCACTTCGAGGCCACTCCCGACGGCGGCGCGGCCGTCGCGCTCGACGAGGTGGAGATCGCGATCCTGCGCTCCCTCGCCGTCCAGTTGCTGGAACTGATCGGCCCCGGCGACGAACCCGCCGAGGGCGAGGATCCGCTCGCCGCCCTCTTCGCCGAGGGGCCCAGCCAGCCGCCCACCGACCCCGCCCTGGCCCGCCTCTTCCCTGAGGCGTACGGCGACGAGGACAGCGAACTGCGCGCCGCTTCCGCCGAGTTCCGCCGCTTCACCGAGAATGATCTGCGCACCCGTAAGCGCAATGACGCCCTCACTGTCGTCCGCACCCTGGACGCCCTCTCCATCACCGAGGGCGGTGACGCCGTGCTGGAGCTCACCGGCGACGAATGCCGCAACTGGCTCGGTGCGCTCAATGACCTCCGGCTGACCATCGGCACCCGCCTTGAGGTCTCCGACGACGACGAAGGCGAAGCCGGCTCGCTCTACCGGCTTCCCGACAGCGACCCGCGCAAGCCGATGGTCATGGCCTATCTCTGGCTCGGTGCGCTCCAGGAGACCCTCGTGGAAACCCTGATGCCGTAGTTCCCGCGCACGGACTTCCCGGCTGCTCGCTCGCGGACTTCCCGGCCACTCGCGCACCGCGTTCGGTCAACGGACGTCAAATCCGAATAGCGATCCCGTCACTCGAACGGTCTCTTTTTGCGGCGGCTGGAAACCTTTGTCCGCTTCTTCATGTGGTGTGTGCCACATAATGTCCGATGATTCGCCCGTGTGCCCGTGATAAATCTTCACGACCACTCGGGGACGCCACCCCTGTTCCCGAGGGCGCTACAGGCCGGCGACCACCGGTGGCACTCCATCCATGTCCGGGCGGATCAGGACCTGATCCGCCGCCTCAACGGCGCGGATCGGCGTGGAGAGAGGCGCAGCACATGACATCGGCGCAGGTCGACGAGGGACAAGACGGCCACAAGGTCGCAGTGGCCGCGGATGCGGGCACGGCGGGCGAGGGGTACCAGCGGGCCCTCGGCGCCCGTCAGATCCAGATGATCGCCATCGGCGGGGCCATCGGCACCGGCCTCTTCCTCGGCGCGGGAAAGGCGATCGCCAAGGCCGGCCCCAGCCTCGTCCTCGCCTATGCCATCGCGGGCCTGGTGATCTTCTTCATCATGCGGGCCCTGGGGGAACTCCTCATGTACCGCCCGGTGTCGGGTTCCTTCTCGGAGTACGCCCGCGAATTCATCGGTCCCTTCGCCGGCTTTGTCACCGGCTGGACCTACTGGCTGTTCTGGGTCGTCACCGGAATCACCGAAGTCACCGCGGCCGCCCAGTACATGACGTTCTGGTTCGAGATTCCTCAATGGGTGTCGGCACTGATCTTCACGATCATCCTGTACGGCGTGAACTTGATCTCCGTAAAGCTCTTCGGGGAACTCGAATTCTGGTTCTCGATGGTCAAGGTGACCGCCATCGTCGGCATGATTCTCATCTGCGCCGGAATTCTCACCCTCGGCTTCTCCGACGCCGGGGACACCGCGTCCGTCACCCACCTCTGGGCCGACGGCGGCTTCTTCCCGCACGGCATCAAGGGCACCTTGATGACCCTGCAGATCGTGATGTTCGCCTTCCTCGCCGTCGAACTCGTCGGCGTCACCGCGGGCGAGTCCAAGGATCCGAAGACCGTTCTGCCCAAGGCCATCAACACCGTGCCGTGGCGCATCGCCGTCTTCTACATCGGCGCGCTCATCATGATTCTTTCCGTGGTTCCGTGGACCGAGTTCCAGCCCGGCGTCTCGCCGTTCGTCGCCGCCTTCCAGAAGATGGGCCTCGGCATCGGCGCCGGCATCGTCAACTTCGTCGTCCTGACCGCGGCCCTCTCCTCCTGCAACTCCGGCATGTACTCCACCGGCCGCATGCTGCGCGACCTCGCGCTCAACGGCCAGGGCGCGCAGTTCTTCACCCGGCTCACCAGGAGCGGCACCCCGCTCATCGGCACCACCTTCTCCGCCGCCCTGATGCTCGTCGGCGTCTGGATCAATTACCAGTGGCCCGGTGACGCCTTCACCTACGTCGTCTCCTTCGCCACCATCTCCGGCATGTGGGCCTGGATCATGATCCTCATCTGCCAGATCCGCTACCGAGGCCTCGCCGACCGCGGCGTCCTCCCGCAGTCCGCCTTCCGGGCCCCCGGTGCCCCGTTCACCAGCGTCTTCGCACTGGCCTTCATCGGCGTGGTCATCGTGATGATGGGCATCGACAAGGACACCAGGATCTCGCTGTACTGCGCCCCGCTCTGGGCGGTCATCCTCGGCGTCTCGTACCTGGTGCTCAAGGCTCGTGACCCCGAGAACAAGGCCTTCGCGAAGAACTGAGACCACCCCCGTACGAACCCCGAGCCATCCGCGAACGGCCGCCGCACCGGCCCGCCTATCCTGGCAGCCATGCTGACCATCACCCAGGCGCTCTACGACCAGATCGTCGCGCACTCCCGCGCCGACCACCCCGACGAGGCGTGCGGCGTGGTCGCGGGACCGGCCGGAACCGGCCGCGCCGAACGCTTCATCCCCATGCTCAACGCCGCCCGCTCGCCCACCTTCTACGAGTTCGGCTCGGGCGACCTCCTCAAGCTCTACCGAGAGATGGACGACCGCGACGAGGAGCCGGTGATCGTCTACCACTCGCACACCGCGACCGAGGCATACCCGTCCCGCACCGACGTCACGTACGCCAACGAACCCGGCGCCCACTACGTCCTCGTCTCCACCGCGGACACTGACGACGCGGGCCCCTTCCAGTTCCGCTCCTACCGGATCGTGGACGGCGAGATCACCGAGGAGGACGTGGAGGTCGTCGAGGCGTACGAAGCCTGAGAGCCTGTCGGAGGTCACCCGACAGGCTCTGACCCGCTCGCACCGCCCGACCCCGGCACTCCACCGGCCGGACGGGACCGGGCCCGCCACGGTCCCGTCCACCTGTCGAACGTCGGCCTTCCAATAGGTGAGATCACATTCCGGATTACGGACGGGGAATCGATACGATGACCGCATGGTTCCCCATGACGTGAGCGACAAGACGCCGGGCATGCTGCTCGTCGCGCGGCTGCACGTCGACCTGTGCAGGCTCTCCAGCGCGATCTGTATGAGGCCGTAAGAGCCGCCTGACCGCCGGCCGCAAGGCCCGTGCCGGGCTCGCGGCCCGAGTACCCATTCGTCACGCACCAACCCCTGCGCGGGGCAGAGCCGCGCGCCCACGCCACTTCTCCGTTTTCGACAGGAGCCCACGCCATGGCCATTGAGGTCCGCATCCCGACCATCCTCCGCACCTACACCGACGGCGCCAAGGCCGTCGAGGGCAATGGGGACACCCTCGCCGACCTCTTCACGGACCTGGACAGCCGTTACAACGGCATCCGTGAGCGCATCGTCGACGGCGACGAACTCCGCCGCTTCGTGAACGTCTACCTCAACGACGAGGACGTCCGCTTCCTCGACGGCATCTCCACCAAGCTCAGCGACGGCGACAACATCACCATCCTCCCGGCCGTCGCCGGAGGAGCCACCGCGGCGGCCGTCGGGCGACGGGCGGGCATGAACTGATGCGTTACGACAGCCCGCTCGCCGCAGTGGGCCACACCCCGCTCGTCCGCCTGCCGCGGCTGTCACCGTCGCACGACGTCCGCATCTGGGCCAAGCTGGAGGACCGCAACCCCACCGGCTCGATCAAGGACCGGCCGGCGCTCCACATGGTCGAACAGGCCGAGAAGGAAGGTCGGCTGACCCCCGGCTGCACCATCCTGGAACCCACCAGCGGCAACACCGGCATCTCGCTCGCCATGGCGGCCAAGCTCAAGGGCTACCGCATCGTGTGCGTCATGCCGGAGAACACCTCCCAGGAACGGCGCGACCTGCTCGCCATGTGGGGCGCCGAGATCATCTCCTCCCCGGCGGCGGGCGGCTCCAACACAGCCGTACGCGTGGCCAAGGAGCTGGCCGCCGAGCACCCCGACTGGGTCATGCTCTACCAGTACGGCAACCCGGACAACGCGGGCGCGCACTACGCCACCACCGGCCCGGAGATCCTTACCGACCTCCCGGCCATCACCCACTTCGTGGCAGGCCTCGGCACCACCGGCACGCTCATGGGCGTCGGCCGCTACCTGCGCGAGCACAAGCCCGGCATCGAGATCGTCGCCGCCGAGCCGCGCTACGACGACCTGGTCTACGGGCTCCGCAACCTCGACGAGGGCTTCGTCCCCGAGCTCTACGACGCCTCGGTCCTCACCGCCCGCTTCTCCGTCGGCTCGGCGGACGCCGTCACCCGCACGCGCGAACTCCTCCAGCAGGAAGGCATCTTCGCGGGCGTCTCCACCGGCGCCGCGCTCCACGCCGCGATCGGAGTGGGAAACAAGGCCGTCAAGGCGGGGGAGTCGGCCGACATCGTCTTCGTTGTCGCGGACGGCGGCTGGAAGTACCTGTCGACGGGTGTCTACACGGCCTCGACAACAGAAGCAGCCATCGAAGCGCTGCAAGGCCAGCTCTGGGCATAGGGGTGTATTGCCCCGCACTCGATCGCCGGACGGGAAGACCAGACCGTCCGGCGATCTGAAACCTTTCAGCCTCGTCGGCGTTTGAGACGCGGGGGCCGCCCGCCCGGACGCCCACCGGAGCGCGTACCCGCTGACCTGCCGGAACGACTCCCCGGCCGTCGCCCGCCACGCCCCTGCCCATCGACAAACGCCGCTACGAGCGCGAGCAGCACGACAAGGGCGAACGCGATCCACCACCAGGACATGTCCATATCCCGACCGTACCGGTGTTCCCCATCCCTTCCATCGAACCGGTGACAGAGCAGGTGAGTTCCCCCACAACGGACGGCCGTGGGGGAGCGACCGGCTGATTCGCGCTTTACGCTCGACGAACCGCTCAACAGACCGCACGAACCCTCCCCGTTCCCACGTCTCGGAGGTTCACGCTCCATGAAGCTCACCGTCGTCGGCTGCTCGGGCTCGTTCCCGTCCGTGGGATCAGCGTGTTCGAGCTACCTCGTAGAGGCCGACGGCTTCAGGCTGCTTCTCGACATGGGCAACGGCGCCCTCGGTGAGCTGCAGCGCCATGTCGGTCTCTATGACCTCGACGCCATCTTCCTCAGCCACCTGCATGCCGATCACTGCATCGACATGTGCGCGTACTTCGTCGTCCGCTACTACCGGCACGACGGCGGCCGGCCCGCCCCCATTCCGGTCTACGGTCCCGACGGCACCGAGCAGCGGCTGACCACCGCCCACGCCGACACCCCCTCCGAACGGGCGATGAGTGAGGTCTTCGACTTCCACACGCTGAAGCCGGGCTCGTTCGAGATCGGCCCGTTCTCGGTCCGTACGGAGAAGGTCAGCCACCCCGTCGACTCCTTCGCCATCCGGATCACGCACGGCGGCCGCTCGCTCACGTACTCCGGCGACACGGGTGTCTGCGAGGCCCTGGACGAACTGGCCGAGGGTGCCGATCTGTTCCTCTGCGAAGCATCGTTCGTCCATGGCAAGGAGGACATTCCGGACCTCCACCTCAATGGCCGAGAGGCCGGCGACATCGCCGCCCGCGCCGGGGTAGGGCGGCTCGTGCTCACCCACATCCCGCCGTGGACCGACGCCGACCGCAACCTGGCCGATGCCCGCCTGCTCTACAGCGGGCCGGTGGAGGTGGCGGCACCGGGCGCGGTCTACGAGATCTAGGGCGTGTTTCGAAAGTCCCGTCGTCCGCCCGAAGGGCGGGCCCCGCGGCGTCTGGTGCGTGCGATCGCAAGGCGGAGGGTCGTCCTCGTACTGGGCGTACGAGGACGATCCCAACAACGCGGCGAGCGTGCGTGCCAGGCGTCGCGGGGCAGGCGGGACTTTCGAAACACGCCCCAGTGCTGCGACCGGCACTAGTCACTCGCTCGCGAAGCGAGCTGGGCCAAACGTGCTTACGGTGACGAAACGGACCCACGGTGGGCCGTCGCACGCATGTGAGCAACCAGGGAGAGGCCATGGCCAGCAAGGCTGAGAAGATCGTCGCCGGGCTCGGCGGTATCGAGAACATCGATGAGATCGAAGGCTGCATCACGCGCCTCCGCACCGAGGTCCACGACCCCAGCAGGGTCGACGAAGTCGCGCTCAAGGCAGCCGGAGCCCACGGTGTCGTCAAGATGGGAACCGCGATCCAGGTCGTCATCGGCACCGACGCCGCCCCCGTCGCCGCCGACATCGAAGACATGATGACCAGCCGACGAACCAGCCTCTGAGCCGAAGCGCTCAGCACCACGCAGGCCCTGCCCACCCGGACCGGGGCCTGCACCGCACCCGAATGGGCGCCACCCCGCACCCGATAAAGTCGATGCCATGTCTCGTATCGACGGCCGCACCCCCGAAGAGCTCCGCCCCGTCACCATCGAACGCGGATGGAGCAAGCACGCCGAAGGCTCCGTACTCATCTCCTTCGGCGACACCAAGGTTTTCTGCACCGCCTCCGTCACCGAAGGCGTCCCCCGCTGGCGCAAGGGCAGCGGCGAAGGCTGGGTCACCGCCGAATACTCCATGCTGCCCCGCTCCACCAACACCCGCGGCGACCGCGAATCCGTACGCGGCAAGATCGGCGGCCGCACTCACGAGATCAGCCGCCTCATCGGCCGCTCCCTGCGCGCCGTCGTCGACTGCAAGGCCCTCGGCGAGAACACCATCGTCCTGGACTGCGATGTCCTCCAGGCCGACGGCGGCACCCGCACCGCCGCCATCACCGGCGCCTATGTCGCCCTCGCCGACGCCGTCACCTGGGCCCAGCGCAAGAAGCTCGTCAAGCACGGCCGCAAGCCGCTGACCGACACCGTCTCCGCGATCAGCGTCGGCATCGTCGACGGCACCCCCCTCCTCGACCTCTGCTACGAGGAAGACGTCCGTGCCGAGACCGACATGAACGTCGTCTGCACCGGCGACGGCCGCTTCGTCGAGGTCCAGGGCACCGCCGAAGCCACCCCCTTCGACCGCAAGGAACTGGGCGCCCTCCTCGACCTCGCCACCGCCGGCTGCGCGGACCTCACCGTCTTCCAGAACGATGCCCTCGCCCGCACCCTCGGCGAATAGCGGCCTGATCAACTCTCCGTCGTGCACCAGGCCGTAATTCCAGACCCCACGCGGTGGCGCGGGTGAAGGAGCAACCGAATACGCACCACGACGCGTCGTTACGAACACGGGCGCACGGGCCGAACCGTGCGCCCGTCCGCGTATCCGCATCCGGGGAGGAACCGCACCATGGCCAAGGCCACCCGCCGCCGCATCACCATCGCGCTGACCCTGACCGCCCTCACTCTCACCGCGACAGCCGGCTGCGGCGCTGTCGACAAGGCGCTCGACTGCGTCCGCACCGCCGATGCCATCGCCACCAGCGTCGACAACCTCCAACAGGCCGTCTCCAACGCCTCGAACGACGCCACCCAGGCATCCGAAGCCCTCGACGACATCGAGAAGGAACTCGGCAACCTCGGCGACCAGACCGACAACGCCGACCTCGGCAAAGCCGTCGACGACCTGCAGTCCGGCGTCGGCAACGTCCGCGACTCCATCGACAAGGGCGACGCCACCCCCGACATCACCCCGGTCACCGACGCCGCCAAGGAGATCGGCAAGGTCTGCACACCCTGACCGCCCCCGATACTGGATGACATGACCCGCCTCATCCTCGCCACCCGCAACGCCGGGAAGATCACCGAACTCCACGCGATCCTCGCCGACGCAGGCCTCGACCACGAGCTCGTCGGCGCGGACGCGTACCCCCACATTCCCGACGTCAAGGAAACCGGCGTCACCTTCGCCGAGAACGCGCTCCTCAAGGCCCACGCCCTCGCGAAGGCCACCGGCCACCCCGCCATTGCCGACGACTCCGGCCTCTGCGTGGACGTACTCGGCGGCGCCCCCGGCATCTTCTCCGCCCGCTGGGCCGGCACCCACGGCGACGACCGGGCCAATCTGGACCTGCTCCTGGCCCAGCTCTCCGACATCGACAACTCCCACCGCCGGGCCCACTTCGCCTGCGCGGCAGCCCTGGCCCTCCCCGACGGCACGGAACGCGTGGTCGAGGGGCGCCTGGTGGGCACCCTGCGCCATACCCCGTCCGGCACGAACGGCTTCGGCTACGACCCGATCCTCCAGCCGGACGGCGACACCCGCACCTGCGCGGAACTGACCCCGGCGGAGAAGAACGCGATCAGCCACCGGGGGAAGGCGTTCCGGGCGCTGGTGCCGGTGGTGCGGGAGCTACTGGGGTAAGCCATGAGAATGGGCCGCCCTGAGGGGCGGCCCATTGCCAGGTGCGGCCGGTGGGATTCGAACCCACACGGGATTTCTCCCACGGCGTTCTAAGCGCCGATCGTCTACCTTTCCGACACGGCCGCCTGCCGCATCATCGTAGCCGGGAAGGTGCCGAGTAGGAGAGCGGGTTTGTCAGCCGTCCGAGGCAGCCCCTCGACGGGCTCGGTCAGATCCCGAGGTCCTTGATGATCTTGGCTACGTGACCGGTGGCCCTGACGTTGTAGAGGGCCCGTTCGACCTTGCCCTCTTCGTCCACGACGATCGTGGAGCGGATGACGCCCGTCACGGTCTTGCCGTAGAGCTTCTTCTCACCGAAGGCACCGTATGCCGCAAGGGTCTCTTTGGAGGGGTCGCCGACCAGGGTGACCTTGAGGTCCTCCTTCTCACGGAACTTGGCGAGCTTCTCGGGCTTGTCGGGGGAGACGCCGATGACGTCGTATCCGGCGCCGGCGAGCACGTCCAGATTGTCGGTGAAGTCGCAGGCCTGCTTGGTGCAGCCGGGCGTGAGGGCGGCCGGGTAGAAGTAGACGATGACCTTGCGGCCCTTGTGGTCGGCGAGTGAGATCTCGTTGCCGTCGGCGTCGGGGAGGGTGAAGGCGGGGGCAGTGTCGCCGGGCTGGAGTCGCTCGCTCATGGTTCTCCTCAGGTGGCACGGGGGGTCTACGGGTCCGAGCGTAATAGGGGTGCCGCCGGGTGAGTGGACAGTCGAGCTGACAGACTGTCGATGAAGGTATACCGGACGAGGACCACGGAGGCGGCGCAGTGTCGGATGCCAGGACCCCTGCGCAGATCGAGGCGGACATCATCAGCAGGCGTGAGCAGCTTGCAGTGGTGCTCGATGAGATCGGGGTGCGCGTGCACCCGAAGACGATCATGGGTGATGCGAAGGCCAAGGCCGCCGAGGCCGTGGA
Source organism: Streptomyces sp. NPDC001832 (assembly GCF_040297265.1). NCBI lineage: Bacteria > Bacillati > Actinomycetota > Actinomycetes > Kitasatosporales > Streptomycetaceae > Streptomyces > Streptomyces sp. NPDC001832. The sequence continues at coordinate 19,478 of NZ_JBEOYU010000052.1, read as the reverse complement.
CCGGACGGCCGGGCGGGCATTTGTCGCGGTGAACCGGACGGTGTCGGACGTGAAGGCGCAGTTTGTGTCCGAGGACGGCGCTCCGCGTCTGGAGCGGGTGATTCCGGCGGCGATGCTCGCGGTGGGTGTCGTGGGTTTGCTCGCGGCGTCGAAGCGGCGTCGGAAGAAGTGATGTCGCGGCCCGTGTACCCCAGAGGCGTGCGGAACCGTGGTGGACAGGTAGGTTGCGGGGCGTGAGCGAGAACACCGACGACAAGCTGCCCATCCGCATGCTGCATGACCGTGTGCTGGTCCGTTCCGATGCGCCGGAGGGCGAGCGGCGCTCGGGCGGCGGCATTCTGATTCCGGCGACGGCTGCGGTCGGCCGACGGCTGGCCTGGGCCGTGGTGGTTGCGGTGGGCCAGAACGTGCGGACGGTGGAGCCGGGCGACCGCGTGCTGTACGACCCCGAGGACCGTGCGGAGGTCGAGGTGCGCGGCGTGGCGTATGTGCTGATGCGCGAGCGTGATCTGCATGCGGTGGCGGCGGACCGGTTCGAGGGGTCGGTGGATTCGACCGGGCTGTATCTGTAGGCAGCAGCAGTTGCGAGCATGGCCTGGTGACCATTGTCACCAGGCCTTTTACTTGTTCTTTGCTACGGTGGAGCCACCCCGACGAGACGCGCCGTACCGGGTTTCGCAAAGACGACGCACCCCCTGTTGTTCACATGTTCTGTTTTGTCGGAGGTGCCGTCGTGGCGTGGGTTCTGCTGGTTGTCGCCGGTCTGCTTGAAGTGGCCTGGTCGATCGGATTGAAGTACACGGAGGGGTTCACCCGGCTGTGGCCGAGCGTGTTCACGGGTCTCGGGATCGTGGGGAGCATGCTGTTGCTGTCCCAGGCGGCGAAGACGCTGCCGATCGGTACGGCGTACGGCGTGTGGGTCGGTATCGGTGCGGCCGGGGCGGCGATACTCGGCATGGTGGTGCTGGATGAGCCGGTGACCGCCGCCCGGATATTCTTCATCTCTCTGCTGCTGGTGGCCGTGGTGGGGCTGAAGGTGACCTCCGGTCACTGACCCGGCGCCGGGGGGCCTGGGGCGCCCGGGAGGAATTCGTGGCCGCCCCCGCCGTTGTCACCGCCGCGGGGGCCGCTGTTGTCCCAGTCGCTGTTGTCCCAGTCGTTCTCCACGCCGCCGATTTCCATTTCGCCGCCGGTTTCCGTGCCGCCGGTGGCGGGTTCGCTGATCCCGGGGCTGAAGCTCTCCTCGGTCGGCGGGGCGGTTTCTTCGGCGCCGCTTTCGAGGGTGAGGTCGAAGTTCGTGACCGTGGTGCCGCGCAGCGCGGCCTCGGTGTACTGAGCCCAGGTCTGGGCCGACGCGCCGCTGCCGTTGATGCGGGCCAGTCCGAGTGCCCCGTAGAGCGGTTTCTGTACGCCGGTTTCGGGGTCCTGGCCCATGACGGCGATGACGGTGGTGAGCTCGGGGGTGTAGCCGGCGAACCAGGCCGCCTTGTCGTCCTCGGCGGTGCCGGTCTTGCCCGCGGCGGGGCGGCCCGCGCCCTGGGCGGCGGTGCCTGAGCCGCTCTCGACGACGCTCTGGAGAATCGCGGTGGTGGTGTCGGCGGCTTCGCGGCTGACGGCCTGCTCGGTGTTCCGGTCAGGGAGTTCCAGGTCCGCGCCGCCCTTGCTGACCTTGTCGACGAGGGTGTACGCGCTGTGCCTGCCGTGGTTGGCGAGGGTGGCGTACGCCTCAGTCATGTCGAGGACGCTGGCGGTGGCGACGCCGAGCGCGATGGACGGGTACGGGGTGAGGTCGGGGGTGTTCTTGGGAAGGCCGAGGCCGATGGCGGTCTGCTTGACCTTGTCGGGGCCGACGTCCTCGGCCATCTGGGCGTAGACGGCGTTGACGGACTTGTCGGTGGCGATGCGGACGGTGATGGGCCCGTAGCTGATGTCGTCCTCGTTGGCGGGGGCGTATCCGGTGGGTCCGTTCAGGCCCTGGACCATGCGTCTGTTGGTGCCGTCGTACTCGGTGTTGGGGGTGATGCGCTGACCGTCCTGGGCGGTGGAGCCGTTGGCGACGGCGGAGGCGAAGACGAACGGTTTGAAGGTGGAGCCGACTTGGTAGTCGCGGCGAGTCGCGTTGTTCACGTACTGCTTGACATAGTCGACGCCGCCGTACATGGCGACGACACGGCCGGTGCCGGTGTCGATGGAGGCGCCGCCGACGCGGACGTTTCGGTCGGCCTCGCGCTCTGTGCTCGTCTGGGACATGACGTTGTCGTCGACGGCTTTGACGAGCGCGTTCTGTTTCGTCTTCTCCAGTGTGGTGGTGATCCGGTATCCGCCGGTGGCCAGGGTGTTCTCGTCGATGATCTTGTTGCTGGCGAGGTAGTCCTCGACGGCCTGGACGATGTAGCCGCGCTGTCCGGAGAGCCCGGTGGACGGCTTGACCTTGCCGGGTACTGGGAATTTCATGGCGGCGCGTTCGCCGGCGTCGAGCCACTTCTCTTTGACCATGCCGTCGAGTACGTAGTTCCAGCGGGCGAGCGCCGCGTCCTTGTTCTCGGGGTGGACGATGACGTCGTACGCGCTGGGTGCCTTGAGCAGGGAGGCGAGGTAGGCGCCCTCGGCGGTGGTGATGTCGCCGATTTCCTTGCCGTAGTAGGCCTGTGCGGCGGCCTGGATGCCGTAGGCGTTGCGGCCGAAGTAGCTGGTGTTGAGGTAGCCCTCGAGGATCTGTTTCTTGGACTGCTCGCGGTTGAGTTTGACCGCGATGAAGAACTCCTTGACCTTGCGGACGATGGTCTGTTCCTGGCCGAGGTAGTAGTTCTTGACGTACTGCTGGGTGATGGTCGAGCCGCCCTGTTTGCCCTGCCCGGTGAGGGTGTTCCAGGCGGCGCGGGCCAGGGCCTGGAGGTCGACGGCCCGTTCGGAGTAGAAGTCGCGGTCCTCGGCTGCCAGGACCGCGTGCTGGACGGTGAGCGGGACTTGGGCGAGCTTGACGCTCTCCCGGTTGACCTCGCCGGAGCGGGCGATGACGCTGCCGTCCTTGTAGAGATAGACGTTGGACTGCGCGGTGGCGTTGGCGTTGGCGGGCGGGATGCCGACGAGTTGGTATCCGGCGATGAAGCCACCGATCAGGAGCAGGGCGACGACGAGGACGGTGCCCAGGACCATTCGCCAGGTGGGGACGGCGCGGCGCCAGCCGGTGCGCTTGGTGCGCTCGGGCTTCTTCACCTTGCCGGCTTCGCCGCCCTGCTCCGTACTGTTGCCGCCGTTGCCGCCGCGGGCGGACGGGTCCCTGGGGTCCCAGCCCCAGGGTTCGTGTTCCCCGTTCGGCTGCTGTGGCTCGTCGCTCATTTCCGTGCAGACTCCTCGGCCGCGGTCAGTTCCCCCATACTGCCCTTTTCCATGGAATAAGCAGCGGATCGACCCCTGAAAAGCAGTCGCGGCGGCCGTCTCCACTGGACTAAGGTCTTGCGCTTTGGTGCCCAACGCCGTTGGGTGCCCGGGCGATGGGGGTGGTCGCGGTGCGGTTATACGCGGTGGTGGCGGCGGGAGGGTTCCGGCGCTACGCCACTTACCGGACCGCGACGGCGGCGGGAGTGTTCACCAACACCGTCTTCGGTTTCATCATGGCGTACACCTATGCGGCGCTGTGGGACGAGCGTCCGCAGCTCGGCGGTTACGACATGCCCGAGGCGCTCACCTATGTGTGGCTGGGGCAGGCACTGCTGATGACCTGCGCCATGATGGGCGGCGGTTTCGAGGACGAGCTGATCGAGCGGATCCGTACCGGCGATGTCGCGATCGACCTCTACCGCCCGGTGGACTTCCAACTCTGGTGGATGGCAGGAGACGTGGGGCGGGCCGCGTTCCATCTGCTGGGCCGCGGCATCATGCCGATGCTGCTGGGTTCGCTCGTCTTCGATCTGGCGCTGCCCGCCTCGCCGGGGCTCTGGCTGGCCTTCCTCGTCTCGGTGGCGCTTGGAGTCGTGGTCAGTTTCGCGATCCGCTATCTGGTGGCGCTCTCCGCGTTCTGGCTGCTGGACGGGGCGGGGGTGTCGCGGATGACGGCCCTGGCCGGGATGTTCTTCTCCGGGATGCTGCTGCCGCTGACGGTGTTCCCCGGGGTGCTGGGCGATGTGGCGCGGGTGCTGCCGTGGTCGTCGCTGCTTCAGGTGCCGGCCGATGTGCTGCTCGGCAAAAGCACGGGGTGGCGGCTGGTGGAGGCGTACGCCTTCCAGTGCGGCTGGGCGCTGACGCTGCTGCTGGTGGGGCGGTTGGTGCAGTCGGTGGCGACGAGAAGGGTGGTGGTCCAGGGTGGCTGAGACGGCCGGTGCGGTGAAGGCGGCCGAGGCGGCGGACGCACCCGAGGTGGCGTTCGTCGAACGGCCGAGGCTCGTCGAGGGGGTCCGGGCGTACGGGCTGATCGCGGCGATGTGGCTGCGCTCGACGATGGCGTACCGCGCCTCGTTCGCGATGACGGCGTTCGGGGACTTCGCGGCGACCGCCCTCGACTTCGTCGCGATCCTGCTGATGTTCCAGCACGTGGATGCGCTGGGCGGATACACGCTGCCGGAGATCGCGCTGCTGTACGGGGCCTCGGGCACCGCGTTCGGTCTCGCGGCCTTGGTGATGGGCTCGATGGAACGGCTGGGGCGGCGGGTGCGCGACGGCACGCTGGACACACTGCTGGTACGGCCGGTGCCGGTGCTCGCCCAGGTCGCGGCGGACCGGTTCGCGCTGCGCAGGATGGGGCGGGTCACCCAGGGGGTGCTGGTCCTCGGGTACGCGCTGGTGACGCTGGACATCGGATGGACACCGCTGAAGGTGGCGATGATTCCGCTGATGCTACTGAGCGGGGCAGCGATCTTCGCGGCGGTGTTCGTGGCCGGGGCGGCGTTCCAGTTCATCGCGCAGGACGCCTCCGAGGTGCAGAACTCCTTCACGTACGGAGGGAACACGCTGCTCCAGTACCCGCCGTCGATCTTCGCGAAGGACCTGGTGCGCGGGGTCACGTTCGTGGTGCCGCTGGCCTTCGTGAACTGGCTGCCCGCGCTGTATGTGCTGGGCCGGGACTATCCGCTGGGCCTGCCGGACTGGGTGGCGTTCCTGCCTCCGGTGGTGGCGGGCCTGAGCTGGCTGCTTGCGGGCCTGGCCTGGCGCTCGGGCCTGCGCGCGTACCGCAGCACAGGCAGTTGACGAAAACTTCGAGCAGGGCGAGGGCATCGGACATGAACGCAGAAACCGACACCGACACCGACACCGACACCGGAACCGGAACCGGCACCGGAACCGGCACCCACATCAGCCCCGGCACCGGCTTCATCGAACTCGACAACGTCGAAAAGGTCTTCGACGTGCGCCGGAAGACCGGCTTCATGCGCAGTGAACGCCGCCAGGTGCGAGCCGTCGACTCCATCAGCTTCCGCGTCGCGCGCGGCGAGATGGTCGGCTACATCGGCCCGAATGGTGCCGGGAAGTCGACCACGATCAAGATGCTGACCGGCATCCTCACCCCGAGCGGCGGCCGGCTGCGGGTGGCGGGCATCGACCCTTCCAGGGAACGTACGAGGCTGGCGCACCGGATTGGTGTGGTGTTCGGCCAGCGCACCACGCTCTGGTGGGACCTGCCGCTGCGCGACTCGTACCGGCTGATGCACCGGATGTACCGGATTCCTGACGCCCGCTACCGCGAGAATCTGGAACGCTGCGTCGAACTCCTCGATATGGGTGAGCTGTTGGACGTACCCGTACGACAGCTCTCGCTGGGTCAGCGGATGCGCGGCGACATAGCGGCGGCTCTGCTGCACGATCCCGAGGTGCTGTACCTGGACGAGCCGACGATCGGCCTGGACGTCGTATCCAAGGCCAAAGTCCGTGGATTCCTACGCGACTTGAACGCCGAACGCGGCACGACCGTACTGCTCACCACGCACGATCTGACAGACATCGAGCAGCTCTGCAAGCGCGTGATGGTGATCGACCACGGCCGTCTGATGTACGACGGGGCGCTTGCCGGACTGCATGAGGTGGGCGAGAGCGAGCGGATGCTGGTGGTCGACCTGGAGCGCCAACTCCCGCCGATCCGGATTGAGTCGGCGCCTTCGATCCGTACCGTGAAGGTGGAGGGGCCGCGCCAGTGGCTGGCGTTCCCGGCCTCGGAGTCGGCCGCACCGCTGGTCGCCCGGATCGCCGCGGACTACCCGCTGGTCGACCTTTCGGTACGGGAGCCCGACATCGAGGCCGTCATCGCGAAGATGTACGCGTCGGGCGGCGGCATGTAGACCGGTGACGGGAGCGTATGGCCCGTCCCCCGTCCCCCGTCCCCGTGCCCCGTCCCCTGCGCCCGCCGTCAGAGCTGGTCGGAGTCAGGCCGTTCGGGTTGCAGGGGCGGCAGCTCCACCAGTGAGCCCAGCCGCTGATAGCCCTTGTCATTCAGGTGGAGATGGTCGCCGGAGTCATAGGCGGGCAGCAGCCGGGTCGGATGGGACGGGTCGCTTGCCGCCTTGTCGAAGTCGATGACCGAGTCGAAGATCCCGCCCGCCCGGATCAGCTCGTTGACCTGTTCCCGTACGGCGTTCTGCGCGGGTGTCCAGGTGGGGAACCCCTCGTACGGCATCAGTGTCGCCCCGACGACCCGCAGCCCTTGTGTGTGGGCGCGCTGCGTCATGGACCGCAGGGCGTCCGCGATGCGCTGAGGGTCGGTCTCCTGCGGGAACTGCTGCACATCGTTGACGCCGAGCGCGATGACGACCGTGTTCACTCCGGCGACGTCCAGTACGTCGCGTTCGAAGCGGGCGCTCGCCCGTACCCCGCGTTTGTCCCCTCCGTCGCGCAGGACGCGATTGCCCGCGATACCGGCGTTGACCACCCCGTACCGGCCGTTCAGCTGGTCGGCGAGCACGTCGGGCCAGCGGCTGTTCGCGTCGAGGGTGGAGCCGGTGCCCGCGGTGAGCGAGTCGCCGATCACCGCGACCGTTCCGGCGGCGGTCTTGTTGTGTACGTCGACGGCGGTGAGGTAGCGCCAGTCGGTGGTGCGCCGGGTGCCCCGCTCGTCCTCCACGTACGACGTCTGGTGGGAGCCCGGGTGGATGGTGACGGGGCCCTCGGCGGTGGGGGTGCGCAGGGTGACGACGAGATCGGCGTCGGCGGCGACCGGGACGAGCACCGGGTCGCTGACGATCTGTCCGCCCGCGGCGATGGTCACGGCGCCGGCGCCCCCGAACGTCACGGGGCGGTCGTTCACCGTGACGTGGTCCACGACCAGCGGGTGCGTACCGAAGAGATTGGAGAGGGTGATGCGAGCCGCGTCGCCGCCGATGCTGGTGTGCACGACGTTACGGATGGTGCGCCCGTTCAGGTCGCTGCCGTTGTATGTCTCGATCACTCCGGTCGAGGGGGCCGCCGCCCAGGTGCCGAGCCAGAGACCGGAGGAGTGGGCCGGTGCGGCGGGCGTACGGGCCACTGACCCCGCGTCGGGTGCGGCGATCTGCTCCGACCGGGTGCCGGAGCCGGAGAAGAGCAGGGAGCAGACGAACGCCAGTGTGGTAGCGAGCGCGGCGGTGCCCGCCACGAGGGCGACGAGCAGGGCGTACCCCTGGCGCCTGGGCATGGACGGTGTGTCTCCTAGCGGTAAGGCCGACCGGCATGACGACTTCCCCCACGACAGGGCGGGCTCCCTGTCGTGGGGGAAGTCGTCATCGGACTGATCCCATGATGGGGCATGGCGTCGGGAACTCGACGGGCGGCCCGGGAGTAGGTCAGGTAGGGACAATGCGTACGAGACACCGGGGGCGATACGTACGCGGACGGGTGGAGCGGATGGAACGGATCGATGGGACCGGACCCGGAAAGCAGGGTGCGGGGCAGCCGGAGCGTGCCCGGAAGCAGGTGAGGGGCGCGGCCCGTCCCGCGCACGCAGGGCGCCCGGCACCCCTCGCCTCGTTCGCGTACACCGCAGCCGACGAGGAGAAGCGGCGCGGCGTACGCCGGATGAAGACCACCGCCACGGGCCTCCTTCTGCTGGTCGCGCTGGTGTACGTCCTCGCCACCTTGGCGAAGAACGCGGGTGTGGGCGGCTGGCCGGGCTTCGTCGCCGCGGCCGCCGAGGCGGGGATGGTGGGTGCGCTGGCCGACTGGTTCGCCGTCACGGCGCTGTTCAAGCGTCCGCTCGGCCTGCCGATCCCGCACACCGCCATCATTCCCACCAAGAAGGACCAGCTCGGAGCCTCCCTGGGGTCCTTCGTCGGTGAGAATTTCCTCTCCGGCGATGTCGTACGGAGCCGTATCCATGCCCTGGGCATCGGTGGCCGGCTCGGTGCCTGGCTGGCCGAGCCGGATCACGCAGACAGGGTCACCGCCGAGGCGTCGACCGCGCTGCGCGGTGCGCTCACGGTGCTGCGGGACTCCGATGTGCAGGCCGTGGTGGGGGAGGCGATCACCCGGCGGGCCAATGCGGCGGAGATCGCCCCCGGTCTCGGCAAGATGCTGGAGAAGATCGTCGCGGACGGCGGCCACCGCAGGATGGTGGACCTGATCTGTGTGCGCGCCCACGACTGGCTCGTGCTGCACGGCGATTCGGTGATGGACGCGGTGCAGGGCGGGGCGCCGGGCTGGACGCCGCGGTTCGTCGACAAGCGGGTGGGGGAGCGGGTCTACAAGGAGCTGCTGCGCTTCGTCACGGAGATGCGGGACATGCCGGGGCACCCGGCGCGCGGTGCGATCGACACGTTCCTGGCGGACTTCGCGGCCGACCTCCAGACGGACGAGGACACCCGGGCAAGGGTGGAGCGGCTGAAGGCGGAGATCCTGGGGCGCGGCGAGGTCCAGGAGGTCATCACATCGGCCTGGTCGTCGGTGCGCACGATGATGATTGCGGCCGCGGAAGACGAGCAGAGCGAGTTGCGGCTGCGCGCCCGGGCCTCACTGCTGTCGTTCGGCGCGCGCCTGGCGACGGACGAGCGGATGCAGGCCAAGCTGGAGGGCTGGCTGGAGGACGCGGCGGTCTATGTCGTCACGACATACCGCGCGGAGATCACGTCGTTGATCAGTGACACGGTCGCGAGCTGGGACGCGGACCAGACGTCGAAGAAGATCGAGGCGCACATCGGCCGTGACCTGCAGTTCATCCGGATCAACGGCACGGTGGTGGGTGCGCTGGCGGGGCTGCTGATCTATACGGTGACGTGGGCGCTGGGGGCGTAGGGCCCGGAGCCTCTTGAGGTTCGGGGACTCCCGTGTCCCGTTTTCCTGTGTGCCGTTTTCCCGTGTCCCGTCTTCCTGTGTCCCCGGAGAGGGGCCGGGTGCGTACCCGTCCTGCCGTACAGATACGCACCCTATTTAGGGGGAGTGCTCTTTGGTACGCACACGGCCCCGCCCGGGTTCAACGCGACCGGCAGATAATCACCGGCCATCCTTACGTGATTCAGGCGACCCGGCGGGTGACCGCCCACGATGCCGCGGCCACGCTGCCCGCCACAGCGAAGACTGCGGGCCAGGCGCCGATCTTCTTGGCCAGCGGGTGCGCACCGGCGAACCCGGCGACATATGCGGTGGTCAGCCCGACGGCCGCACGCGGTCCGGCCTGCTGGTTCCACTCGTACGCGGCAACGCTGCCCGCGGCGGCGAGGGCGACCCCGCCCAGCGGCCGCTTCTTGGTCCACCGTGCGACGGCGTACCCGCCGACCAGCCCGCTCGCCGCCACCGCCGCTGCCGGAATCTTCGCCATTTGCAGCCACCTCCGCTTTCTTGTCCGTGTTGTCCGGACTCGCCTCGAAGTCCGGGTCTTCGAGGCTAACGCGATGTGCGTACTTTCGGCCGCCGAGGGGTGCACAAGCGTTAACACCTGAGCGGTGAACAGGCATGCACCTCTGCGCGAAGCCCCTGCCGATCAGCCGAACTCTTCGACGCGCCCCCAGCCGCGCCACCCCGTAACGGCGCCACCCCGGCACGAGCGCGGCGCGGCTCGTACCGGGGTGGCGGTCGGACAGTGGGGGCGGGATCAGCTGAAGACGACGGAACGGAGCTTCAGCCGGCTGGAGGCGTGGCCGCCGTGCGGCCTGAGGGTGAAGTAGTCGCCCTCGCAGTCGACGTCGGTGAAGACAGTGGCGCTCGCGTCGGTGAGGTTCCACGGAGTGTGGGCGGGGTTCGACGAGCTGGGGTCGGCGACCTCGGGCAGAGTGATGCACACCCTGCTCGGCGGGTCGAACAGGAAGCCGACCTGCGGGGAGCCGTCGAGAGCGGTGTACCTGTAGCTGAATTCACCGGAGGCCGCACTGGCCGAGGACGGCACGGCGACGATGAGCGCGAGCGCGCCGAGGGCGGCAGCCACGGTGGAACGAAGACGCATGAAGGGCACTCCTTGTACGGGAAGAAACCGGAACCGGCCCAAGTCTGTGCCGCTGACCTGCGGTTACTGCCAGATGTAGGGTTCCGTCACCCGGACGGGAGCTGCTGAATCGGTTCTGCCGACGGCCATGTGGGTCATGCACCGCGTTCGCCGAGTTGACCGCCCGTGCGGCCGGAGCACGACAGCACGGACGACTCTTTGGAGTTGTGGCCGCTTCCGGCCACAGCACTCAGGAGCGCCTTCGCCCCCGTTACGGCCAACGAGCCGTGACGGGGGCGGCCTGAAGGTCCCTTTGCGGAAGGCGTCAGTTGGCGGGGGCCTGGTAGAGACCTCGGCCGGCGCGGTCCGCCCGGGAAGTGGCGACGAGCCGGTCGAGGGTGCTGCGTACCGTGTTGATGCTGTTGGGGGTGAGCTCACGCCCCAGAGCCTCCGTGACCTCACGGGCCCGGACAGGGGTGTCACCAAACGCGTACAGCGCCTTCATAGCCATCTCGGTGAGGCTGCCGCTGTCGTCGACGGCAGGCGTGGAAGGCGCTGCCTTCTTCGGCGCCCTGGCCTTCGCAGGCTTGGCATCCTTCGCGGGCGCGGCGGCCTTGGCGGACTTGCCACCCCTCGCGGGCTTGGTGGCCTTGGTGGCGACGGCCTTCTTGGCCTGTCCGCGCTCGCTCTTCGGCTTGGCGGGAGCCTGCTTGCGGCCCTTGGGCGCAGACGCCTTCCGGTTGGTACGGCGCGCGGGGGTGGTCTCTGCCGGCTCCTGCGGGGCCTCTGCCTGGACGGCGGAGTCGACGGAACCCTGAGCTTGCCGCGGAATCTTGGGAGCGGCAACGCTCTCCGCCTCAGCCTCGGCCTTGACGTTCTCCGCCTTGACGCCGTCCGCCTCCGCGTGCGCGGAGGGAACAGGAGCGGTGGACAGCACGCGCAGGGCCGTCAGAGCGGTCCGTACCGACTCCAGGCGCTCGGTGACAGCCGCGAGTTCCTTTTCCAGAGCCTGCTGGTGCTCTTCCAAGCGCGGAAGTTCCGCCTGCAGCACGGCCGTTGTCGCATCGATGGTGCCGAGCGTGTTGGTCTCGGAGGTCATTTTGTCGCCCTTCTCTCCCGGCCGACCTTTGGTGACCGATGTGCAGCAGCGTACGGTGCGTTGTGTTGTGGCCGGAAATCGACCTTCGGCGCGAACTGCCGAGAGCCACCTTCAACGCTGACTGTCAGTCTCCTGAAACTCCCTCCGCGCGTCCCGGAGACGACCCCATCGGCACTCGTTTGGCCGCACGTGCTTCACTGGAGCCGGCGCTCCTCCAACCCCCTCCACCACAACCCCCTGCCGTCAGCTGCTGACGGAGGTAAGGGTTGCTAACGAGTCAGCGACCGCGAACCCGGTAGCCGGAATGTGAGTGGACCACAGACAGGCGGATCCCCAACCGGCCACTGTCAGCCCATGACGCACCTCTGGGATCGCGTCAGGTGGCTCCGGGCGCACGGAGTGTGCGGCGAACAGCGTTGCGGAGCCAGTGGTGGGCTCCGTCGGCTGCGTGGCGGGGGTGCCAGGCCATGCCGATGGTCAGGGGCGGCAGCGGCAGGGGAATGTCGAGGAGGCACAGGCCGAGGGCGGTGGCGGTGTGGGTGAGAGGCGATTCGGGGTTGCCGGGAAGTGCGGCGGGGACGAGGCAGACGACGTCGCTGCGGGCTGCGAGGGCCATTGCCGCCAAGTGGCTGGGGAGGACTGCGGTGACGCGCCGATGGAGGTCCCGCTCGGCCAGGGCGGTGTCGAGAGGGCCGGTGAACCGGCCTTGTCGGCTGACCACGACGTGTTCGGCGGCAGCGAGCCGCGCCGGGTCCAGGGCTTTCCCCGCGAGGGGGTGGCCCGGGCGGACGGCCGCCACCATCCGGAGCGTGACCAGTTCTTCGATCAGGGTCTCCGGGTCCACGTGGTCGATGCATCCGACCTCCAGATCGATCCGGCCGTCGCGGAGGGCCGGGCCGTCCTCCAACTCCTCGCCCCGGAGCCGGAACGAGACGCCCGGCGCCTCCTGCCGGGCCAGGAGCAGCAGTCCGGGGGCCAGCGCCGCGCCGACCAGGTCGGCGGCCTGGAGGGTGAAGGTACTGCGCAGGGTGGCGGGGTCGGCGCCTTCGCCGGGGCTGAGCAGCGATCCGAGGCGGCGCACCACTGCGGCGGCTTCGTCGCGCAGAGCCAGGGCGCGAGGGGTGGGGACCATGGTCTGTCCGGCCCGCACGAGGAGCGGGTCCTGGAGGGTACGTCGCAGGCGGCCGAGGGTGCGGCTCATGGCGGCGGGGGAGGTGCGCAGGCGGGCGGCGGCGCGGGTGACGCTCTGCTCGGCCAGCAGGGCATCCAGCGCGACGGCGAGGTTGGCGTCAAGGGCCGAATGTGGGCTGTTCACCAGCGTAATTCCACTCCAGGCAATATCTCCTTGCTGAAGTGCCCATTGTGGCATCGCCGGGGCTCTCCCCAGGATGGTGGCGTACCGAACCGAACACGAACCTTGAGGTTTTCATGGTCGCCATCACTGCCCCCACCGGGAACTCCGAACCGCCGGTCACCGCGTTCATGCTCGTCAAGACCACGCCCGAGTGGCTCGCGCTGACCGTCCCGGAGCGGATCGACGCCTTCACCACCCAGGTCGTCCCCACGATCGAGGCCAGGACCACCGGCGTCCGGTCACGCTTCTACGACACCGAGTTCTACTCCGCGCGCGTCACCGACGTCTGGGTCTGGGAAGCGGACGATCACCACGCCTACCAGCTCCTCATCGACGCACTGCGCGAAACCCCTTTCTGGGACCGCTACTTCGAGGTCGTCGACATCCTCGTCGGTACCGAGAACGGCTATGCCCGCAACTACAACATCGACCCCGCTGCCACCATCAGCACCTGACACACCGCTCCGCGTCAGTGAGCGTGTGGCCGTTCAGCGGACACTCCCCCGCCAAGGCGCCGAGGCCGAGCGTGCCACCGGGCTCAACTACCCGGTGTGCACTGGAGAGCCGGATGACCGGGAAACCGTCATATCCGGTTCGGCGGGAGGCCGCGCGGAACAGGATCTGCCACGTCAGACACCTCGCCGCGCGGCCGACCCAACCGCGCGAGGTTGCCGATCTCCCGAGAGAGTCCGCGCGCGGGCGTGCCCAGGCCCACTCAGGGGCGCTTGGTGCGCCACAGCCACCCGCAGCCGGCCACCGTCACGACGAACAGGAGGGCGACGACCGTCCAGCGCAACGCCTCGGAGACGGAGCCGTCGTTGGGGGCGAAGACGAGGAAGTACCAAGCGAGATGCGCGACCACGGGGGCGATGCAGGTCACTGTGAGACCGGTCCACTTCTGGGTCCGGTTCCAGTGGTGGGAGCGGCACACGATCACGATGGCCGTGATCATGAAGGCGAAGGAGAGCCAGGTCCAGAGGATGTTCTCTCCCACGTAGGGCAGGGCATCGGCGAGCACCAGGAAAAGGAGTGGCAGCCATGCCGGGGAGCGGCGCCGGCGGGGCTTCCCGGCGGGCGTGGTGGGGGTGTGGCCGAGTTCCTGGAGCGCCGTGGCGGCGATCGTGCGCGGGTCGCCGACCTCGTGGAGGATCTCGCGTATGCCGCCAGGGCGTTCGGCGAGCGCGACGTGGATGTGCTCGCTCAGATCGGCTACGAGTTCCTGGCGGGCGGCCGGTGGCAGCGCCGCGCTCTCGCGTTCCACGGCTGCGAGGTAGTCCCGGACCAGAGTGTCGTCGGTCTTCAAGAATGTGCCCTTCCAGGATCGCGCCGATCCTCGGTGTTCGGTGTGAGGAGGTGGTCGACGGCGTCGCGGAACGCGGGCCAGATCCCGGCGAACTCCGCGAGCGCCGCGCGTCCGGTCTCGGTCAGTTCGTAGTACCGCCGTGGTGGACCGGACGTCGACTCCCTCCAGGTGGTGGCGACGAGCGCGTCCCGTCGCAATCGCGACAGCAGGGGATAGACCGTGCCCTGACTGGTCGCCAGCGTGCCAGTCCTCTGCAGCTCGTTCAGCAGCTCGATCCCGTACTTGGGTCCGTTGCGCATCAGAGCCAGGACGCAGTACTCCAGAACCCCCTTGCGGAGTTGGCTCTCGACCTTCTCCTGCCTCGCATTAATGGGTTCCATGCATAGCATCGTACCAGGCGAACCGACTTACTTGGCAGCTGTGTTGGTCGCACGATCGTCGGCACATGCCCCGAAAGGCGGTATTTCGGGCCATAGTTGGGGGCCGACTTTGCCGATGACCGGCTCCGGTCGTCTCAGCTCCGAACGTCCCCGGGTGTCCGCACCTCCTGGCCGGCCGACGGCGTCTGTCGCGCACCGGCGCGGTCCAGTCCCAGTCGCAGAGCGATGGCGATCAGTGCGGCGATCGCGAACCCGGCTCCTGCCCAGGCGAGTTGGCGGGCACCGTACTCGGCCATGACCCAGCCCCCCACAGCGGTTCCGATGCTGATGCCGAGGTTCGAGAACGAGATGAAGAGGCTGTTGCCGAATTCGGGCGCGTCGGCAGCATCCCTCCCCAGCCAGCTCTGGCTCACGATGAGCCCGCCGGAGTGCACGGCCCCCCAGACCAGTACAGCCAGAACCATCGGCGTGAACAGCGGGCCGACGAAGTACAGGAGCACGTAGACGAGCAGACACAGAACGGGGTAGGCGACGACGGTGCGAATCAGGTTGCGCCGCAACAGTCCGCCGAAGACGAAGTTCCCAAAGATCATGATGACGCCGAACGCCATCAGCATGGCGCTGACCCAGGTGCCGTCCATGTGCGTGACCTGGCCGAGGAACTCGGCGAAGTAGCCGTAGACCGAGAACATCGCCGCGAAGACAAGGACGACCGACGCGATGGTCAGCCACATCCGGAACCGCTTGAGAACGTTCAACTGGGCACCGTAGGAAACCCGTTGCCCGACAGGCATCGGCGGTACGAACCGCAGGATGCCGACGAAGGCGATCAGATTGACGAGTGCGCCGAACCAGAACGCCGACGCCAGGGACACATGCTCGGCGAGGTACGAGGTCAGTGGCACACCGAAGGCGAAGCCGACGGTGACGCCGCCGAACACGGTCGTGGTGGCCCGGGTCGCGTCCTCGGCGGGCACCAGCCGTGCGGCGGTCGCGAGCGCGACCGCGAAGAACACCGGATGGAAGAGGGCGGGAATGACGCGGAAGGCCAGCATGACCTCGTACTGCGTGGTGAGAGCGTAGACGGCGTTGGAGACGGCGAACACCGCGATTGCGGCGGCGAGCACCTTCTTACGGTCGATGCCGGAGGCGAGCAGCGTTGTGAATGGTCCCGACACGGCGATGACCAGGGCAAAGGCCCCGACGAGCCACCCCGCGGCGGACGGCGTGACACCGAGCTCGGCCGAGACCTGGGGGAGCACGCCGACCATGCCCATCTCGGTGGTGATGATCCCGAACACGCCCAGGGCGAGCACCAGGACGGTGAGGGAGGTCTTTCTCATGACAACCTTTCATCAAATCTAGAAAAGTAGATGCATTGCGCTGCGGGAGAGGGCATACACGGGAATCGGGTGGACTGAGGGCGGGCTACAGCTCGTCGCGGACGTGCGCGGCGAACTCGGCGATCACCGTTTCGTCGCGTCGGTAGTAGGTCCACTTGCCGATGCGTTCCGAAGTGAGCAGCCCCGCGTCCTTCAGGGTCTGCAAATAGCCGGACACCACCGACTGGGCCAGCCCGGCACGCTTCTGGATGTCGCCGACGCACACACCGATGTGGAAGCCGAGCCCCTGCTGCTGGTAGGAGTCCTCGTCGAAGTACTTCGCCGGATCCTTGAGCCACTGCATGAACTGCAGGCGTGCGGGGTTGGCGAGCGCCTTGTGCACGGTCAGGGGATCCATCGGTCTGCCTCTCAGTCCACCTCTTCATCGGTACGCATCTAACTTTCGCGATATGTAGCGACAAGTCAAATCGACCGAGAAATCCTGCGGAGAAGCCCGCCACCACGCCGTGCCGGCCGGGGCGGGCTCACGGCCTCGGGCGTCAGCAGTTGTAGGAGTGCGCGACGCGGTCGAAGCGCCCGGCGAGCAGGTCCGCGCGGCGGATGACCCAGCCCAGTTCGCCGTCACCGTCGTCGAAGACCGAGTCCTCGCCGAACTCAACGAGGTTCAGCCACGGCCCCCCTTCATCGCCCCCACCAGCCTCTTCAAGGGCCCTGCTGTACAGCTCGTCGAACCTCTCCGGATCGTTCCTGACTGTGATGACGGCTTCTTCCCTCTTCCGCAGAAAGTCACTGCCGTAGTCGGCCCGCGAGTAGGGAGGATTCAGTTCCACGCCGCGTAGCTTCCCGGTCGTTCGTTCTATGACCGGCGGGTGCCCGACCCGGGCTGCGTACTCCTCAACGGCCGACAGGAGCTGTGCGTACAACTCCTTCCCGTCGCCGTCGAAGGCATCGTCGTCCAATTCGTCGTGGGGATCCAGGAGCCAGTCGAGGAAATCCCACGCCGAGGCGCACTGGAGAATCAGCGCCTTCCGCGGGAGTACCTCCTGTACGTCTTCGTCCTCGTCATCGGCGTATCGCTCCGCCGGAGCAGGGCGCACGGCCATCCCGGTCCCCGGTGGTACGTGGATCACCTGGGCAATCTTGCCGTGCGAAGCGTAGTAGTCCGTGTCGGCGAACAGTAGGAGATGGCCTTCCCGGGGGATGCCGTCGTCGAGGGGCTGCTTCGGTATCGCCGCGAGATCGAGGGAGGCGACGAAGTACGCCCCCAGCTCCCATGGGGCGTCGAGGGGCATCTCCGGCAGCCCTCCGACGTATCCGACCACGTGGTCCTCGGGCCCGACTCTGTGCGGATCCTCGAGACGCAGGTGCACTGTCGGCTGGACATGCCACAGGATGCGGGTGATGGCGTCATCGGAAACCCCGTGCTGCCGGGCGAAGGACCGGAAGGCACTGGTGTCCGCAGTGACGGCTTCAAAGGGCACGTTCGTTCACGTCCTGACGGGTGGTCGGCAAACTCCGGCCAAGGGATTGGCCTCGGTGATCAGGCACACTAGGCCACCGGTCTGACAACGCCGCTCGCCTTGATGGCGTGAAGCACATAGAGCGGCCCCCGGCGGTGCGGCAAACACCAACCGAGGCGGCCCTGCCGGGTGAGGGTCGACCTCGCACGCGGCTGGGATCGCGACGATCGCGGCCTGAGCGCGCGATCCGTACCCGTCGGGAAAAATTGACGCGTCGGAAACTTCCGACGTACCGTTGCGGCATGCCAACCGATGTGTTCGGCGTGCTGGCCAATCCAGTGCGCCGCAAGCTGCTCGAATCCCTGCGTGCAGGTCCGCGATCCACGGGCGATCTGGCCGGCCTGTTCGAGCTGGGGCGCCCGGCGGTCTCCGAGCATCTGGCGGTGCTGCGCTCCGCCGGCCTGGTGCGCGAGGAGCCCCGCGGCAGGCAGCGGTTCTATCACCTCCAACCGGGCGGCCTCGCCGAGGTCGGTGAGTGGCTGCATCTGTTTGAGCACTACTGGAAGCAGCGGCTGCAAACGCTGGCCGACGTACTGGACGAGAAGAACGAGAAGAACGAGAAGAACGAGAAGAACGAGAAGAACGAGGAGAACACCCCATGACCGAGCATGCTGTGATCCGTTGCGAGCAGCTTCTGCCTCACCCACCCGCCGCGGTCTGGACCGCACTGACCGACCCCGAACTCCTCGCCCGCTGGTGGGTCCCCGGCGACATCAAGCCGATCGTCGGCCACCGCTTCACCCTGGACATGGACGGCTGGGGCGTTCAGCCGTGCGAGGTGACCGCGGTCGAGCCCGAGCGGCTGCTGAGCTATCGGTTCGCCGAGGGATCGCTGGACACGATCATCACCTGGCGGCTCGAACCGGAAGGCAGGGGCACCCGCTTGCTGCTCGAGCACGCCGGCTTCGACATCGACTCTCCGATGGGAAAGCATGCCTACCACGGCATGAGCGAGGGCTGGCCGCACGTCCTCGGCCGCATCGACGCTGCTCTGGCCAAGCCCACTGCCTGACCTTCGATCAACGTCTTGGTCCTACCGCCACCTGCCCATCCTGCTGGTGTCAGCACTCGTTGGCCATGGCCAGTTCGTCGTAGCGGCGCTCCGCGATCTGCTCCCAGGTCCCCGTGATGAGGGTGAGGGAATTGTCCCCGTCGGAGATCGCGCTCTCCGGGATGCGGGCGAACAGGACGTGCCCGTATTCCTCCGGCGAGACTTGCCAGGCGCCGGAGTGGCCGCCGAGCTGGATTTCGTGCCGGTACGGGACGTCGACGACGTCACCAATTCTCTCGACCAGCTCGTCCACGAGGCGTGCCCGCTCGGCGTCCCCCTTGGCGTAGTCGACCACTTCCGGGACGTCGGACCAGCTGGGAAAAGTGTCGGGTTCGGTCGTGCCCGGTACGGCGTAGAGCGGGAACGGCTCGTACGTCTCCGGGGCGTCCTCCTCCTCGGATTTGTTGTCCCGCGTGTGGTGCTCGACGGTCTCGGCACCTGCCGGCAGGTGGAGGACGGCGCCGGCCGCCGGGTAGTCCGCGACGTTGGCGAAGATGACCAGGTGGCCGTCGGCGGGAAATGCGATGTCGAGGACGCCGGTGGGTATGGCGGCGCAGTCGATGGTCACCGCGTGCGGTACGGGCAGGGGCGGTTCCATGCCCTCGGGCAGGCGCGGCAGCCCACCGGCCTGAGCGGCCGGACGAGCGTCCTCTTTCAACTCTTCCGGCAGGCAGCCGTAGGGGCAGAGGTAGACGCAGGGGCGCAGGAGGCGGAGGAAGGCTTCGGCCACTGACTCGGGTATTTCGAGGGCCCGTCCGGCGTCGAGGACGGCTTCACGCACGGTCGATTTCACGGACGTGACTGTGTCATCCGCCACCGACACGTCTGCGGTCAGGGTCGAGGCTCGCTATCCGGTCATCGAACGCAGCGGAGACCGCCGCCGGCGTATGGGAAACTTGCATCTCGGAAGTGCCTTGCTGATCGTGCCTGGTGGAGCCTCAAGAACTCCCATCATCGCAGGTCACAAGGCACTTCCTCGTTTTCCTAGGCGTTATCCACAGGCAACGATCGGTAGATCGATGCTTAGCCGACCGTGAAGGCGCCGACCTTGAAGCTGTCGCCGCAGACGCTGAAGTAGCCGCCCTGCGAGCCGTCCGCCTTCAGCACGTTCACCGT
>NZ_JBEOYU010000051.1:0-39194 GCF_040297265.1 Streptomyces sp. NPDC001832 | reverse complement strand
CCTCGTCCCGCCTCCCGCCCCCCGGACGGGGGGGGGGGGCGGCGCGCTCGCCGTCCTGGCGTGGGGGGGGGGGCCCCTTTTTCCGCGCCCCCCCCGACAGCCTCTAGAGCGGCGTGACGTACGCCCCGGAGATCCCCCCGTCGACGATGAAGTCGGTGGCGTTGACGAACGAGGAGTCGTCGCTTGCGAGGAACGCGACGGCTGCCGCGATCTCCGTGGCTTCGGCGAACCGCCCGACCGGGATGTGCACGAGCCTGCGGGCCGCGCGTTCCGGGTCCTTGGCGAACAGCTCCTGGAGCAGCGGGGTGTTGACCGGCCCCGGGCACAGCGCGTTGACCCGGATGCCTTCGCGGGCGAACTGCACACCGAGCTCGCGGGACATGGCGAGGACGCCGCCCTTGGACGCGGTGTACGAGATCTGGCTGGTGGCCGCTCCCATGATGGCGACGAAGGACGCGGTGTTGATGATCGAGCCGCGGCCCTGGCGCCGCATGTAGGGCAGGGCGGCCTTGCAGCAGAGGTAGACGGAGGTGAGGTTGACGTCCTGGACGCGCTTCCACGCCTCCAGGCCCGTGGTGAGGATGGAGTCGTCGTCGGGCGGGGAGATGCCCGCGTTGTTGAAGGCGATATCGACGGAACCGTAGGTGTCGAACGCGGTCCTGAAGAGCGCCTCGACCTGTTCGGGGTCGGTGACGTCGACGCGTACGAATGTGCCGCCGACCTCCTCGGCCGCGGCCTTGCCCGCGTTCTCGTCGATGTCGCCGCAGACGACGTCGGCGCCCTCCGACGCCAGGCGCCGTGCGGTGGCCAGGCCGATACCGCTGGCGGCTCCGGTGATGACGGCGGTGCGGCCGACCAGGCGGCGGCAGATGTTTTCGCTGTCGATGGTGGTCATGCCGGCTCAGGCCTCCGTGCTGATGAAGACGTTCTTGGTTTCGGTGAATGCGGCAAGTGCGTCGGGGCCGAGTTCGCGGCCGAGTCCGGACTGTTTGCAGCCGCCGAACGGGGTCCAGTAGCGGACGCTGGAGTGGGAGTTGACGGAGAGGTTTCCGGCCTGGACCGACTGCGAGACGCGCAGCGCGCGGCCCACGTCGCGGGTCCAGATCGAGCCGGCAAGGCCGTACTCCGTCGCGTTGGCGAGCCGGACGGCGTCGGCCTCGTCCTCGAAGGGAAGAACGACGGCGACCGGCCCGAATACTTCTTGGGTGGCGACGGGTGAGTCCGGGCGGACGTCGGTGAGGACGGTCGGCGGGAACCAGAAGCCGGGCCCTTCGGGTGCTTTGCCGCTGAGGGCCGCCGTGCCCTCGGGGACGTAACTCCGCACCCGTTCCAGTTGCGCTTGGGAAATCAGCGGGCCCATCTGGGTGTTCTCGTCAAACGGGTCGCCCACGACGACCGATTCGATTGCGGGGCCGAGGAGTTCCAGGAAGCGGTCGTACACGGATCGCTGGACCAGGATGCGGGTGCGGGCGCAGCAGTCCTGGCCCGCGTTGTCCAGGAACGCCATGGGTGCGGCGGCTGCGGCGGCCTCGATGTCGGCGTCGGCGAAGACGATATTGGGGCTCTTGCCGCCGAGTTCGAGGGTGAGCCGCTTCACGCGGTCGGCGCACTTGGCCATGATCTGCTTGCCGATCCGGGTGGAGCCGGTGAAGACGATCTTGGCGACGCCGGGGTGCTCGACCAGGGCGTTGCCGGTCACATCGCCCGCGCCCGGCAGCACCTGGAGGAGGTGTTCGGGAAGCCCCGCGTCCAGGGCGAGCCGGGCCAGCCGCAGGGCGGTGAGCGGGGTGGTCTCGGCGGGCTTGAGGAGTACGGCGTTGCCGGCGGCGAGAGCGGGGGCGAGGCCCCAGGCGGCGATCGGCATGGGGAAGTTCCACGGTGCGATGACGCCAATTACGCCGAGGGGTTCGAGGAGGGTGATGTCGAGTCCGCCGTGGACCGGGATCTGCCGGCCGGCGAGTCGTTCCACTCCCCCGGCGGCGTAGTCGAGCAGATCGCGGACGTTGGCCGCTTCCCACCGGGCGTTGCCGAGGGTGTGGCCGGCCTCCTGGACCTCCAGGCGGGCCAGTTGTTCGGCTTCCGCGTCGACGGCGGTGGCGAAGCGGCGCAGCAGCCGGGCTCGGTCGGCGGGGGTGAGGGCGGACCAGGTGCGCTGGGCGGCGGCGGCACGGACGACTGCCGCGTCGACCTCGTCAGCGGTGGTGGACGGGACGGTGGCGAGGAGTTCTTCCGTCGCCGGATTGAGTACGTGGTGTTCCACCGGGTGGTCGGGCGTGGTCACGGGTGTGCCTCACAGGCGTTCGAAGGAGCGGCGGAGCTCCCAGTCGGTCACTGCGGCGTCGAAGGCTTCGAGTTCGACGCGGGCCATGTTGCGGTAGTGCGCGACGACGTCGTCGCCGAAGGCCGCCCTGGCGATCTCGCTCCTCTCCCAGAGTTCGGCAGCCTCGCGAAGTGTGGTGGGGACGTGGTCGTAGTCGGCGGTGTAGGCGTTGCTCCCACAAGGTTCGGGGAGTTCGAGGCCCTTTTCGATGCCGTGGATGCCCGCGGCGATCAGTCCGGCGACGGCGAGGTACGGGTTGACGTCACCGCCGGGCAGCCGGTTCTCGAAGCGCATCGAGCGGCCGTGCCCGACGACGCGGAGCGAGCAGGTGCGGTTGTCGTGGCCCCAGGCGACGGCGGTCGGGGCGAAGGAGCCCGGCTGGAAGCGCTTGTAGGAGTTGATGTTGGGTGCGTAGAGGAGGGTGAAATCGCGCAGGGCGGCCAGCTGTCCGGCGAGGAAGTGGCGCATCACCGGGGACATGCCGCCGTCCTCGCCCGCCATGACGCTGCGCCCGGCCTCGTCAGTGGGCCGGAGCGAGAGGTGGATGTGGCAGGAATTACCCTCGCGTTCGTTGAACTTGGCCATGAAGGTGAGCGCGACGCCCTCCTGGGCGGCGATCTCCTTGGCGCCGGTCTTGTAGACGGCGTGCTGGTCACAGGTGACCAGAGCCTCGTCGTAACGGAACACGATCTCATGCTGGCCGGGGTTGCACTCGCCCTTCGCGGACTCGACGGTGAGACCCGCGGCGGACATTTCGTTGCGGATACGGCGCAGCAGCGGTTCGACGCGGCCGGTGCCGAGGACGGAGTAGTCGACGTTGTACTGGTTGGCCGGGGTCAGATCGCGGTAGTTGCGGTCCCAGGCCTGTTCGTAGGTGTCCTTGAAGACGATGAATTCGAGCTCGGTGCCCACCTGGGCCGTGTAGCCGTGCTCGGCCAGGCGTTCCATCTGGCGGCTCAGGATCCGGCGGGGCGCAGCGGCGACGGGTGAGCCGTCTTCCTGGGTGAGGTCGGCCATCACCATGGCCGTGCCCTCGTTCCAGGGCACCCGGCGCAGGGTGGAGAGGTCGGCGTGCATGGCGAAGTCGCCGTAGCCGCGCTCCCAGGAGGACATCTCGAATCCGTCGACGGTGTTCATGTCTGTGTCGACGGCGAGCAGATAGTTGCATCCCTCGGTGCCGTGCTCCACGACCTCGTCGAGGAAGAAGCGGGCAGCGAACCGTTTGCCCTGCAGCCGTCCCTGCATGTCGGGGAAGGCGAGCACGACGGTGTCGATCTCACCGCTTCTGACGAGGACGCGCAGCTCCTCGATCCCCAGCGGTGGTGTTCGGTCTGCCACGGGATACTCCTCCTTCGGTCAGCCGGAAGGCTTAAGGTATGCGAGGGAACCATTAATTGTGAAGGGGAAACGGGACATGGCCGAGGAGAGCGGTTTCGCCGACCGCCTGATGCCCGTGCTGCGGCCCGTCCGGGCGGGAAACGGCTTCGAGGAGGCGCTGGAGCAGATCCTCCAGGTGGTCAGGCTCGGCCTTGTGCCCGGCGGCGGGCGGCTGCCGGCCGAGCGCGAGCTGGCCGAACTGCTGGGGATCAGCCGGGTCACGCTGCGCGAGGTACTGAAGGTCCTGCAGGACCAGGGCCTGGTGGAGAGCAGGCGGGGGCGGTACGGCGGCACGTTCGTGCTGCCCCGCACCGGCAGCCCCGGCGAGGACGAGCTGCGCCAAAAGGTGGAGTCCGTCGACATCGAGGACGTACTGCGCTTCCGCGAGGTGCTGGAGGCCGGGGCCGCCGGACTGTGCGCCTCGCAGGGGCTGACGGACGAGGGGGCACAACGGCTGCGTACGGCTCTGGCGGCGACTCACGAAGCACCTCTGCCCGACTACCGCAGGCGCGACACCCTGTTCCATCTGACCCTGGCGGAACTCTCCGGCTCCGCATCCCTGACCGTGCAGTATGCGTCCGTCCGGGCCACGGTGAACGATCTGCTGGACTGCATTCCGCTGCTCGTGCGAAACCTGGAGCATTCGCAGCATCAGCACGCGAGCCTCGTAGAGGCGATTCTCGACGGGGACGCGGAGGCTGCGCGTGCGGTGATGCGCGAGCACTGTGCGGGTACTGCCGCATTGTTGCGGGGGTTCCTGACCTGACGGCGCCACCGCTTCCGCATCGGTGACAGCCTCCGGAAAATGTAAAGGCGTTATCTGCAACCATTAGCGATTTCACCCACGATTGGCAGTGGTGCTACACCGCTGCCAATCGTGGGTGGGGTCGTAAATCCATGGAACCGAGCCCGCCTGCGCAGGCGGCCGACCGGAGGGACCGCCCCGTGTCCGAACCTCTCATCGGCGTCTCCACCTATCTGGAGCCCGTGACCCGCTGGGGTGTCTGGGAGCTGCCCGCCACCCTCCTGCCGGCCGCCTACCCACGGATGGTCCAGCGGTCCGGCGGTCTGGCCGCTCTGCTGCCGCCGGACGCCCCCGCCCGGGCCGGGGCCGCGGTGGCCCGGCTGGACGGCCTCGTCGTGGCGGGCGGCGCCGATGTGGAACCCGGGCTGTACGGCGCGGAGCGCGACTTCAGGACCGGTCCTCCCGCGCAGGAGCGCGATGCCTGGGAGCTGGCCCTGATCAGGGCCGCGCTGGAGTCCGGTACGCCGCTGCTCGGCATCTGCCGCGGTATGCAGCTGCTCAATGTGGCGCTCGGCGGCACGCTGACCCAGCACCTCGACGGGCATGCCGGCCCGCTGGGCGCCACCGGAATCCTCGGCGCACACCCGGTGAAACCGGTACCGGGGACGCTATGCGCATCGATCGTGCCCGAGGAATCAGCCGTCCCCACCTACCACCACCAGTGCGTGCAACGGCTGGCGCCGGGACTCGTCGCTTCGGCGCACGCGGCGGACGGCACGGTCGAGGCGATCGAACTGCCGGGTCCACAGTGGGTGCTCGGGGTTCAGTGGCATCCGGAGATGGGCGACGATCCACGGCTGATGCAGGCACTGGTGGCGGCATCGACCGCCCGGCTGATCCCGGCCCGTACGTCGTCCGACGGCCTTGCACCGCCGCGGACCACGGGGGCCTGCGAGCGCCCGAGGCCATAGAGCGTTTTCCGCAGTCCCGTCCGGTCGGGGGCCGCGGCCGGACAAGTGGCGTCAGGACAAACCTGCGCGCGGGCCGGACACGCGCGATTCCCCGTACGTGTTCCGCCTCGTCAGCGAAAGCAGATCGCGCGCCGGCCCCGTCGGGCGGTGGCCCGAGGGCCATACAGCGCGCAGCTGGCGGCTCAGCCGCACGCCGGCGACCGGGATCTTGACCAGGCGCCTGGAGGACAGTTCCTCGCCCAGCGCCAGTTCGCTCAGCACGCACGGTCCCGCACCGCTCTCCGCAGCTCCCTTCACCGCGGTCGTCGAGGAGAGTTCGAGCAGGGGCTGGGCAAGGCCGCCGTGCACGGCGAGGGCCGCGTCCAGGACCTGGCGGGTGCCGGAGCCGTACTCGCGCAGGATCAGCGGGGTCGCGGCCAGTTCCCGGGATGTCAGGGGCGTACGGCGGCGGGCCCACGCATGGGACGGGGCGACCACCACGGCCAGGCGGTCATGGGTGATGACCGCGCCGTCGAGCCCTTCCGGCACGGTCAGGCCCTCCACGAATCCGAGGTCGGCCTCGCCGACGAGCAGCCGCCCCGCGACCGCCGCCGAGTTTCCGGCGAGCAGCGAGACCGCGGTGTCCGGCCGTTCGGCACGCAGCGCGATCAGCCAGCCGGGCAGCAGGTACTCGGCGATGGTCATGGAAGCGGCCACCCGCAGCCGGGAGTCCCGCCGGTCGCGCAGCGCCTGCGCTCCCACGTCGAATGCCTCGGCCGCCTCGACGATCCTGCGCGCCCAGTCGGTTACCAGCGCGCCCGCGTCGGTGAGCCGGGAGCCACGCGGCGAACGGTCCAGCAGGGCCAGGCCGAGCTGCCGTTCCATCGACCGGATGCGGCTGCTGGCCGCGGGCTGGGTGACGCCGACATCCCGTGCCGCGCGCCCCAGGCTGCCGTGCCGGGCGACGGCGAGCAGCAGCTCCAGCGCACCGAGGTCGGGCACCCGGTGGGAGAGGGAAACATGTTCTTCGGCGGCCATAAATCCACCTTATGACCTCATAGACACGAAGTCCCTGGTGGGGCGCTGTCCGCACCACGAAAATTGTGGCATGGCCATCTTTACGCAGACGCAGCAGTCCCCATCCCCGTATCCGACCGCACAGAGGGTCCCTCGACTGCGGCACATAGGCCCCAACTGGTACGCGTCCGTCATGGGCACCTCGATCGTCGCGAGCGCGGGAGCCACGCTGCCCGTGCACATCCCGGGACTGCGGGGTGCCTGCACGGTGGTGTGGGCGCTCGCGACGATCATGCTCGCCGTGGTGCTCACGGCCCGTGCCGGGCACTGGATCGCCCATCGCGACCAGGCCCGCACCCATTTGCTCGACCCCACCGTGGCCCCGTTCTACGGCTGTCTCGCGATGGCGCTGCTGGCGGTCGGCGGCTCGTCGATGGTGGTCGGCCAGGATGTCATCGGACATCAGGCGGCTCTGGCGCTGGATGCGGTGCTGTACACGGCGGGCACGTTGATCGGGCTGGCCGCCGCGGTCGCGATTCCGTACCTGATGGTCGTGCGCCACCAGGTGGCACCCGGCACGGCGTCGCCGGTGTGGCTGCTGCCGGTGGTGGCCCCGATGGTCTCCGCTGCGCTCGGTCCGCTGCTGGTGCCGGAGCTGCCCGCCGGTCAGTGGCAGGAGGCGATGCTGCTGGCCTGTTACGCGATGTTCGGTCTGAGTCTGCTGGCCACATTGGTGATGCTGCCGCTGGTCTTCGCCCGGCTCGTCCACGAGGGCCCGCTGCCCCTCGCGCTGACGCCCACGCTGTTCCTGGTCCTCGGCCCGCTGGGCCAGTCGACGACCGCGGTCAATCAGCTCGCCGATGTGGCGCCGGGGACGATCGGGGAACCGTATGCCTCGGGGTTCGAGGCGTTCGCCGTGCTGTACGGGGTGCCCGTGATGGGCTTCGCGCTGATGTGGCTGACGCTGGCCATCGCGCTGGTGGTGCGGGCCGTACGGAACGGCATGACCTTCAGCATGACCTGGTGGGGCTTCACCTTCCCGCTCGGTACGTGCGTAACGGGCGCCGCGGGTCTGGCCCGGCACACCGATCTCACGGCGTACACCTGGCTGGCCGTCGCGCTGTACGTGATGCTGGTGACGGCATGGGTGGTGGCCGGGATCCAGACACTGCGCGGGCTGCTCAGCGGAGCGCTGCTCGCAGCACCGAAGGCGCCTGCACCAGTGACGGCCCGTACCACGTGAGCAACCGCCCGTCGACGAGTGCGGCGGGCAGCGCGGGGAACGCTTCTGGCCCGTCGTCCGCGGTGAAGCGGTACGGCTCGTCCGGCAGGACGACCAGATCGGCGCCCGCCGTATTGAGTGTGCCGAGAGGAATACGGGGATAGCGCTCGGTGTGGTCCGCGTAGACGTTCTCGACACCCAGCCTGGCCAGCAGATCTCCGGCGAAGGTGTCGCGGCCCAGCACCGTCCAGGGCCTGCGCCAGACGGGCACGACCGCACGGCGCGGGGCGCGCGGTGGCGGGAGCGCGGCCCAGGCGGCCTCGGCCTCGTCCAGCCAACGCGGCCTGGCCTGTCCGCAGGCGGTGACCAGGACCCGGTCCAGCTCCTCGAAGGCCTGGTCGAGCGTGCGGATCTCGGTGACAAGCACCTCGATCCCGGCAGCCCTGAGTGCTGCGAGGTCGGGTTCGCGGTTCTCCTCCTCGTTGGCGACGACAAGATCGGGCCGGAGCGCCACGACCGTCGCCACGCCGGGATTCTTGGTGCCACCGATACGGGCTGCGGTCAGGCCGGCCGGGTGGGTGCACCAGTCGGTGACGCCGACCAGCAGGCCGGGGGCGGTGACGGCGACGGCCTCGGTGAGCGAGGGGACCAGGGAGACGACTCGCACGGCGGAAGCCCCCTCTCAGCGACGCGGGTCGAAGGTGGCGTCGATGTGCTCGGCAACCGCGACGACCAGCAGCCGCGTACCGGGCACCGTGGCCCGCCATCGGTGCCGCACCCCGCCGGACAGGAACAGGGTGTCGCCCTGCTCCAGCCGGTGCGCCTGTCCCTCGGCCTCCACCTCCGCGGCTCCCTGCACCACGTACATCACTTCGTCGTTGCGGTGCTGGAACTCGCGCCTGAGGTCGATTTCACCGGTGAACTCCAGGGCGCTGAGCTGATGGCGTCCGCGCACCACCCTGCGCACCCCGTCGCCCTCGACCGCCCGTACGACATCGACGGCGCGCGCCGAGTCCGCGGCGGCGCGCAGTCGTGCCGTGGTGGTCTCCAGGGCTTCTGCGACCCGGTCCAGGGACCGGGCGCTGGGCCGGGCCCGCTCGTTCTCGATCTGACTGAGGAACGGCACGGACAGACCGCTGCGGGTCGCGACCGCGGCCAGTGTGAGCCCCAGGGATCTGCGCCGTCGGCGGACCGCGGCGCCCACGCGGAGTGCTTCCTTGTCGTCCATGTCCGGCTCCCTCCCGACTCGTCATCCTTCCGGCTGACAGCACATTACGCACGCGGTTGCGCAAGGTCGGCCCGCAGATGAATGTCTTCCGGACAGCCGCAAGGGGCGGGCCCGCCGACGGCGGCGCCCACCCCTTTGCGTGCACAGGCCTATAAAGAGCCCTACCGTGGAGCCATTTTGCCCACTATGCCTGGGTTCGTCTCCATTCAGGCCTTCACGGTCACTTGCTCATGGCCCGTGCTGCGCTCCTGGATCTGGTTCTCAGGGCGGCGAGCTTGTCCTCGCAGTCCTTGCTCCTCCCAGGGGAACCAGGCCATTTCGACTGCGCGGTCGTGCTGGTCCTTGCCGCCCGCGCCCTTGGCCGTATTGGCCGGGGTGACGGGGGTCCACTTGTCGGCGAGGCCGGGGTTGGCCTTCAGCCAGGTGCGGACGGCCTCCTGCTCATTGCCGGAGCCGGCCTTCTGGATCTCCGCCTCGAGGCTGGTGAGCTGGTCCTCGCTCATCTTGAAGTTCTTGAGCCAGTTGCTGACCTCGGGGTTGTCGGCGGAGAAGCCCTCGCGGGCCAGGGTGTGGATGCCGTCACCCTCGCCCCAGAGGTTCTTGGGGTCCTCGAGCTTGGTGAGGTCGTACTCGTTGTAAGCCCAGTGCGGCGACCAGAGCGGAACGACGATCGGTTCCTTCTTGGCGTACGCGCGCTTCAGCTCGGCCAGCATCGACGGCGTGGAGCCGTCGACGACCTCGTACTCCTTGTCCAGGCCGTAGCCCGGCAGGACCTTGTCCTTGAGCAGGCCCATCTCGCCGGCGCTCGGCTCGATGCCGACGATCCGGCCCTTGAACTGATCGGACTTGCCCTTGAGGTCCTCCATGGACTTGACGTCCTTCACGTACGACGGGACGGCCAGCTCCAGCGAGGTGGGGCCATACCAGGAGCCCATGTCCTCCAGGCTGTCCTTGTACTTCTCCCAGTAGCTGGCGTGGGTGACCGGGAGCCAGGAGTCGGTCTGGAAGTCGATCTGGCCGTTGGCCATACCGGTGTAGAGCGCACCGGCCTCGTACTGCTCGACATCGACCTCGAAGCCGCGCTGCTCCAGCAGCTCCTTCCACAGGAAGGTGGAGGCGATGCCCTCGTCCCACGGGATGTAGCCGATGCTGATCTTCTTGCCCGCACCGATATTCGAGCCGCTTGCGGTGGCGGCCTCGTCCGAGTCGGCCGTACCGAAGAGGCTCATGCCGCCCGCGACGAGTGCGAGGACGACGACGCCGGCGACCGCGGCGACGGGCCGCGGGCGGTGGTTCCAGATCTTCAGTCCGCCGGCCATCGACTGCGCCCTGGCGAGCGAGCGGCGGGCGAGCGGGGAGACCTCGCGGCCCAGCGCGCTGGTCATCCGGTCCAGGTACATCGCCACGATGACGATGGAGATGCCCGCCTCGAAGCCGAGGCCGACGTCGACGTTGCCGATGGCACGGTAGACGGCGCCGCCGAGGCCGCCGCCGCCGACCATTCCGGCTATGACCACCATGGACAGGCCCAGCATGATGACCTGGTTGATGCCCGCCATGATCGTGGGCAGGGCGAGCGGCAGCTGCACCCGCAGCAGGGTATTGCGCCGGGTGGTCCCGAACGCCTCGGCCGCCTCGACAAGTTCGCTGTCGACCTGGCGGATGCCGAGCTCGGTCATCCGGACACCCGGGGGCAGCGAGAAGATGATGGTGGCAACGATGCCCGGGACCACGCCGACGCCGAAGAAGATGACGCCGGGGATCAGATAGACCATGGCGGGCATGGTCTGCATGAAGTCCAGGACCGGCCGGGTCACCGCGCTGACGGTCTTGGAGCGGGACGCCCAGATACCCAGCGGTACCGACAGCACCAGCGCGATGATAGTGGCGACGAGCACCAGGGTGAGGGTGTCCATCGCTTCGTCCCACAGCTCGACGGAGTCGATGACGGCGAAGCCGACGAAGGCGAGCACACCCGCGAGCAGGCCGCGCAGCCACCAGGCGATGACGGCGACGATGCCCGCGAAGAGCAGCGGTGCGGGGGCGGAGAGCACGGCGGCTATGCCGTCGAACATGCCTGTGACGACCGAGCTGATCGCGTCGAACAGCCAGGACAGATGGGACTGCAGCCACTCGACCGCGGAGTCGACCCAGTCACCGAGCGGAAGCCTAAACATTGGCCACCTTCTTTGTGCCGGCCGCTCCGGGCACGACGCCCTGCGGGGCCTCGGTGGGGCTCATTGGCTCACCGAGGACGGCAAGCAGCCGGGCGCGCGGTACGGCACCGACGAGCTTGCCCTCGGCATCGGTCACGGCGACCGCGACTGCGCTCTGCGAGCAGGGCGTGAAGAGCTCGATGATCGGCGTGGACTCGGTGACGGTGGCCGGGGCGGCCCTGAGGAAGTCGTCGGTGGTACGCAGTTCCTTGCCGTCGTCCGTGCTGGTACCCGTGACGGTGTGCGGCTCGGCCATGATGGCGCCGGCGGTCAGCACCCGGGCCCGGTCGACGTCCTGGGTGAAGGAAGCGACGTAGTCGTTGGCCGGGGTGACGAGGATGTCCTCGGCGGTGCCGAGCTGGACGATCTTGCCGTCGCGCATCACGGCGATACGGTCGCCGAGGCGCATGGCCTCGTTGAGGTCGTGGGTGATGAAGACGATGGTCTTCTTCAGGCGCTTCTGCAGTTCGAGCAGCTGGTCCTGCATGTCGCGGCGGATCAGCGGGTCGAGCGCACTGAAGGACTCGTCCATCAGCAGCAGGTCGGCGTCGGTGGCCAGGGCACGGGCGAGGCCGACACGCTGCTGCATACCGCCGGACAGTTCGTCGGGCCAGGACTTCTCCCAGCCGGCCAGACCGGTCAGCTCCAGCGCCTCGGCGGCGCGCTTCTCGCGCTCGGCGCGCGGCACCCCCTGCACTTCGAGACCGTACGCGGCGTTGTCCAGCACGCTCCGGTGAGGGAAGAGCGCGAAGTGCTGGAACACCATGCTGATCTTGGAGGACCGGACATGGCGCAGTTCTGCGGGGCTCAGGGCGGTCAGGTCCTGGCCGTCGAACAGCACGCGTCCGGCTGTGGGCTCGAGAAGTCCGTTGAGCATGCGCAGCAACGTGGACTTTCCGGACCCGGACAGACCCATCACGACGAAGATCTGTCCCGGTTCGACGGTGAACGAG
Organism: Streptomyces sp. NPDC001832; assembly: GCF_040297265.1. Lineage (NCBI taxonomy): Bacteria > Bacillati > Actinomycetota > Actinomycetes > Kitasatosporales > Streptomycetaceae > Streptomyces > Streptomyces sp. NPDC001832. Next base: position 27,166 of record NZ_JBEOYU010000051.1, on the reverse strand, counting down.
GCGTCGATCACCGCTGCGGTCGTTCCGTCGGCGCGCAGCTCGTTGCGGTCGGCGCCGCCTTCGAGCTTCTGCACGGCTTGATCGGGTCGTCTGCCGAACACTTTGTACAAGTGTTCAGCTTGCAGCCTTGACACATACACCTCGCGGGTTGAACCGAAAAAACGGTCTGCCGCCCCTCCGGCAAACCGTGGAGCAGCACGGATTCGGTCCGCATGGCACGCGCACTAGTTGAAACTGCTACGTGATCCGCTCCGGCTGCGCGCCTGCCCTGGCTCGAACGAGCCAAACACAAGAGTGAGGCAGGTCACGCATGGGCGGCCGCGTCGGGCTCGCCCCACTCCCCGGTGTCCGCGACAGCCGGTGTCAGTGGGTGCGGCATCATCGGGGTGTGACGCGACGCCTGATGCTCCTCGACACCGCTTCCCTCTACTTCCGTGCCTACTTCGGGGTTCCCGATTCGGTGCGCGCCCCGGACGGGACACCGGTCAACGCCGTGCGCGGGCTGCTCGACTTCATCGGGCGCCTGGTGCAGGACCACCGGCCGGACGATCTGGTCGCCTGCATGGACGCTGACTGGCGGCCGCACTGGCGGGTGGAGCTGATCCCTTCGTACAAGGCGCACCGCGTCGCGGTGGAGACCACCGAGGGGCTGCCCGACGAGGAGGAGACCCCCGACACTCTGACCCCACAGGTGCCGATCATCGAGGACGTCCTCGATGCGCTCGGCATCGCACGGGTCGGCGTGACGGACTACGAGGCGGACGATGTGATCGGCACGCTAGCCGGCCTGGCCACCGGCCCCGTGGACATCGTCACCGGTGACCGGGATCTCTACCAGCTGGTCGACGACGCCCGCAGGGTGCGGGTGCTCTACCCGCTGAAGGGGGTCGGCTTGCTCCAGCTGACGGATGAGGCGTGGCTGCGGGAGAAGTACGGGGTGGACGGCTCCGGGTACGCCGATCTGGCCCTGCTGCGCGGCGACCCGAGCGACGGGCTGCCGGGCGTTCCCGGCATCGGCGAGAAGACGGCGGCGAAACTGCTGGACGCCTTCGGCGATCTGGCCGGAATCATGGCGGCGGTGGACGATCCGGCCGCCAAGCTGACGCCCTCGCAGCGCAAGCGCCTCGACGAGGCCCGGGACTATGTGGCCGTGGCGCCGAAGGTGGTCCGCGTCGCACGTGACGTACCCCTGCCGGAGTTCGACCCCGCGCTGCCCACCGAACCGCGCGATCCCGCCGCCCTCGAAGCCCTCGCGAGGCAGTGGGGGCTGGGCGGTGCCCTGCAACGCCTGCTGTCCGCACTGCGCGACTGAGGTGCTAGCTTAGGTAAGCCTAAGCACTTGGAGCAGGGAGAACCTCGTGGCAGAACGGCCGGCACGACAGGCACCCGAGGCGCAGGGGGCCCACGTTCTGCGCACCGAGCGGATCACCCCTCACATGGTGCGCGTGGTGCTCGGTGGTGACGGTCTCGCCGGCTTCCGGCTTTCCGGGTTCACCGACCACTACGTCAAGCTCTGTTTCGCCCCCGAGGGCGCGGACTACGCGCACCCGTTCGACATGGCCCGCATCCGTGCGGAGCAGCCGCGGGAGCTGTGGCCCACCACCCGCACCTACACGGTGCGCTCCTGGGATCCGGTCGCCCGAGAGCTGGCCATCGACTTCGTGGTCCACGGCGACGAGGGCCTCGCCGGCCCCTGGGCGATGCGGGCGGCCCCGGGGGACCCGGTGACCTTCCTCGGCCCCGGCGGGGGCTATGGCCCGGACGCCTCGGCGGACTGGCACCTCCTGGCGGGCGACGAGAGCGCCCTGCCGGCCGTCGCCGCTGCCCTGGAGCAGATGCCGGCGGGCGCGGTGGTGCACGCGTTCGTCGAGGTGGCGGACGCCTCGGAGGAGCAGAAGATCGTGACGCCCGACGGGGTCGAGGTGACCTGGCTGCACCGCGGGAAACGCCCGGTCGGCGAGGCGCTGACGACCGCGGTGAAGGAGCTGGAGTTCCCGTCGGGCAAGGTCCAGGCATTCGTTCACGGCGAGGCGGGCTTCGTGAAGGGGATCCGCCGCCATCTGCGCCTGGACCGCCAGATCCCGCTCCCCCAGCTGTCCATCTCCGGCTACTGGCGGCTCGGCCAGAACGACGACGCCTGGCGCTCGGTCAAGCGCGAGTGGAACGCACAGGTGGAGCGCGAGCAGGAGAGCGCCGCGTAACACCGGCTCACTTGCGTACGCCCCGGTCCCCGACCGGGGCGTACGACCAATCCGTGCTGCTACCGGCTCCGGATCAGCGTGGAGAGTCGATGTGCGATCAGGGAGGAAGCCCGCGTGAAAGAAGCCGTGCACATCAGCGGAGCGCCTTCGACGGGGCCGGATCTCCAGGAGTTGCTGGGGATGGTCGCCCGGGGCGACCAGGATGCCTTCATCCAGGTGTACGACGCGGTCAGCGGACCTGTCCTCGGGCTGGTGCGGAGCGTGTTGCGCGATCCCGCACAGTCGGAGGAGGTCGCGCAGGAGGTGCTGGTCGAGGTGTGGCGGACGGCCCCGCGTTTCCGGGCCTCTCGCGGCAGCGCGATGAACTGGGTGCTGACGCTGGCCCATCGCCGGGCCGTCGACCGGGTGCGCTCGGCCGAGGCGTCGGCGGCCCGCGAGCACAGGGTGGCCCTGCTGGACCGTACGCCCGCCTTCGACGAGGTCACCGAGCAGGTCGAGAGCCGGCTGGAACGCGAACTGGTTCGCCGCTGCATGCGGACGCTCTCCGAACTGCAGCGGCAGTCCGTCACCCTCGCCTACTACCGGGGGCTGACCTATCGCGAGGTCTCGGAGCTGCTCTCCGTGCCGCTCGGGACGATCAAAACACGACTGCGGGACGGCCTGATCCGGCTGCGCGACTGCCTCGGGGTGAACACGTGAGCGACGCCGAACTGCACACGCTGACAGGGGCCTACGCCCTGCACGCCCTGCCGGACACGGAACAGCGGAAATTCGAACGGCATCTCGGTGACTGCGAGGCCTGCGCAGTGGAGGTTCGCGAGCTGTCCGAGACCGCCACCCGGCTCGGGCTCGCGGTGGCGACCGCCCCACAGCCCGAGCTGCGCGATCGGGTGCTGCGGGAGATCGCGACCGTACGGCAGGAGTCGCCGTCCGACGCACGGCGCGCCCGCGGACCGGGATGGGGCGGCCGATGGCCGAAGTTCGCGCTCGCCGCGTGTCTGGCCGCCGTTGTCGGCTTCGGAGGGATCGCCGTCCGGCAGGACCGGGCGGCCCAGGACGCCCGGCAGGAGGCCCGGGTGGCGCGGCAGCAGAACGAACAGATGACCCGGGTCCTCGCCGCGCCGGACGCCAAGGCCTCGTCCAGCACGATGAAGGGCGGGGCAAAGGGCACGGTCGTGGTCTCGCAGAGTGAGAACCGGGCCGTGTTCATGACCTCGGGGATGCGGCAGCCACCCAGCGGCAAGGTGTATCAGCTGTGGTTCGACGACCGCGGCACCATGCGCTCCGCCGGCCTGATGGACTCCACGGCCACGAGCGGCGCCAAGCTGCTTGACGGGCCCGTCGACGGGGCGTCGGGCATGGGAATCACAGTCGAACCGGCAGGCGGCTCCGCGCAGCCGACATCAGCGCCGCTGGCGCGGATGAACTTTCCGGCAGCATGACCGGGCGCGGTCCGGTGAACCGCCGGGCCGCGGCCTGGGCTGACCTTCCCGGCCCCGCGGTTCGACCCCGGCGCCGCACTCGCGGGAGGAATCCAGTGAGACGTGCGACGTAGCCGGCGTAGCCGGGGCGCTCCGCCATGTTCCGTTCAGCAGGGCAAAGGACCAATCCTCGGCAGCTCCGGCGACGAATCCCCCGTGTGACAGAAGAACAAAACAACTCGCACCGGCTCGGAGCCTCCCGTGCCCGGCGGTCCCGCTGGGCACGGGAGGCTCTCGCCGCGCTCAGCGGTCTGATAGCAGGGTTCTGCGCCCTGGCCGTGGCCGAACTGGTCTCGGCTTTCGTACGTCCCGAGGCGGGGCCGGTCACGGCCATGGGAGGAGCAGTCATCGACCGCACTCCCCCGGCCCTGAAGGACTTCGCCGTACGGGAGTTCGGCACCGACGACAAACTGGTGCTGCAGCTGGGCATCGTGGTGCTGCTGGCGGTCTTCGCCCTGGCGATCGGGATGCTTGCGCTGCGCCACCGGCGGACCGGTTCCGCGGCCGTACTGGTCTTCGGCGTGGTCGGGGCAGTGGCGGCGGTGGGGCGGCCGGAAGGCGTCCCCGCGGACGCACTGCCCTCGGTGGTAGGTGCCGTGGTGGCCGCAGGACTGCTGTATCTCCTGGCCGGACAGCTCGCGCTGCCTCCCCGTCCCTCTCCCGCCGTCGGCGAGACGGGCGAGGAGGCGTACGGCACCTTCGACCGGCGCGGCTTTGTGATCGCCGCGACAGCGGCGGCGGCAGCCTCGGCCGGCGCGGGACTCCTGGGGCAGCGGCTCACGTCCTCAGTCCAGGCCGGGGCCACCACGTCACGTCATGACCTGGTCCTCCCGGTACCCGATTCCGCCGCACCGGCTGTCCCGGCCGGAGCCGATCTGAAGATCCGGGGGCTGAGCCCCTTCGTCACCCCGAACAAGGACTTCTACCGGGTGGACACGGCCCTGGTCGTGCCCCGTATCGACGCCGGCGCGTGGCGGCTGAAGATCCATGGCAAGGGTGTGGCGCGGCCCGTCACAGTCGGCTTCGACGACCTGCTGCGCCGCGAGATCATCGAGCGCGACATCACCCTGGCCTGTGTGTCCAACGAGGTCGGCGGCCCGTACATCGGCAACGCCAGGTGGATCGGCGTGCGGCTCGCCGATCTGCTGCGCGAGGCCGGGGTGAGGCCACCGTCGAAGGGCGGGCCGGCCGACCAGATCGTGGCGCGGTCCGTCGACGGCATGACGATCGGCACACCGGTCGAGGCGGTCATGGACGGGCGTGACGCGATGCTGGCTCTCGGCATGAACGGCGAGCCGCTGCCCTTCGCGCACGGCTTTCCAGTCCGTATGGTCGTACCCGGCCTGTACGGGTACGTGTCGGCCTGCAAATGGCTCACGGACATCGAGCTGACGACGTTCGACGCGTACGACGCCTACTGGGTCAGACGGAACTGGTCCCCGCAGGCACCGATCAAGACCGAGTCCCGGATCGACACCCCCCGCCCCTTCTCCTCCCCGAAGCCCGGCACCGTGCCGGTGGCAGGGGTCGCCTGGGCCCAACACCGCGGCATCTCGCGGGTGGAGATCCGGGTGGACGGCGGGCCGTGGCACCCGGCACGGCTGGCGGCCGAGGACAGCCATGACACCTGGCGCCAGTGGGTATGGGAGTGGCCGGCCACATCGGGCCGTCACACCCTCGAAGTCCGTGCGACGGACGGCACCGGCGTCCCCCAGACCGGCCGACAGGCCGAGACGGCCCCGGACGGTGCGACCGGCTGGCACTCGGTGGTTGTCGACGTCTCCTGAGTCCCGCCCCCAGGCACCTTCGCTGGACAAATCCGCTGCACGTGCCGTTGCCGAAGTACGGGGACCGCGTGCTGCGGACGTCCGATCCGGTGGTGCCGGCCCGGCGGCTGGACGGTGCCCCGCACGATGCGATTCCCACGGACATTCGCTCGCCTTGAATCTACACATAAGGGCGAGATAAGCGCAGAATGTCAATAACAGGCCATTCGGCGCGCAAAAGCGGCGTTCTGGTCTGCAAGAGCGAAGGAGACGAACCCATGTCGAACCTCTCGCACACCGGCCGTGACATTGCCAGTCACCCCGATGTCACTGAAATGCGCGATCGCTATGCCCGAATGCTCGGTGGGCGTGATGTGGCCCTCGTGGACGCACCCGTGTTCCTCATCGGCCTCTACTGCGCCATCTCTCCCTGGGTGATCAACTTCACGGCAAGTCAGCCCAGGCTGGCGACGCACAACCTGATCATGGGTATCGCGATCGCCGCGCTGGGTCTCGGGTTCACCGTCATGCCGGAGCGGATGTACGGCCTGAGCTGGGCCATCTGCGCCATGGGCGCCTGGGTGATCATCTCGACGTGGGTCGTCGGCAGCAGCCCGGGCCTCGGCGTCACCCTCAACAACGTCATCATCGGCGGACTCACCGTGCTGCTGGGATTGGCCTGCGTGGGCGTGTCGATGAAGAGCGGCAGGAAGGCAGTCGGCCGATCCTCGTGAAGCGGACCCCGGCCGACGGCGGGGCAGCGGTCTCGCCGAGGTGCGCATCCGGTCGACGGTCTCGGCCTGCGGCCCGGCGAGCCGGTCGAGCGCACGGGCGGTGAACTACGGGTCCAGGTGCGCGACACGGGACCGTGCCGGCACGAGCCTCACGGCAACCGCGAGATCGGTTGCCGTGAGGCTCGTGCCGCCGAAGACCAGTGCCTCCCGGAGTGAGCCACGACCGGATGCTGCTGGAGCCGTACGCCTCCACCACGGCGCGCGAAGCGGTCGCCGAACTCCTCGCCCTGGTACTGGCATTGAGTCCCACTCCCGCACCCCCGCACAACCTCACCCCACGGAGCTGTAAGCCACGACCCCCCGCAATACCGCCTCCACCGCCTTACGCGCACTCCGCGCCACGGAACTACCGTCCCGCGGAGCCGCAGCCGCGATCTGGCCCAGCACGTCGATCACCTGCTTGCACCATCGCACGAAGTCCCCTGCCGGCATTTCCGCCTCGCGCAGCACCTCGTCCAGCGTCCGCCCCGACGCCCACATGTACACCGCCCAGGCAAACCCCAGGTCGGGTTCGCGCTGCCCGACCCCCTCCGCCTGGTTGATCTTGAAGTCCTCTTCCAGGGCATCGAGCCGACCCCAGATCCGGACCATCTCGCCCATCGCGGTCTTCGCGGGCCCCGACGGAAGCTTCGGCGCCACCGCGTCATCGGCCTGCCGCGCCTCGTACACCAGCGCCGAGACGCATGCCGCGAGTTCGGCTGGGTTCAGGCCCTCCCAGACCCCGGCCCGCAGGCATTCGCTCGCCAGCAGATCCAGCTCGCCGTAGAGCCGCGCAAGCCGTCGCCCGTGTTCGGTGACCTCGTTGCCCCGCAGGTAGTCGAGCTCGGTGAGCAGCGCGACGATCCGGTCGAAGGTGCGGGCAATCGTGTTCGTCCGCCCCTCGATCCGCCGCTCCAGTTGCCTGGTGTCGCGCCGCAGCCGGTGATACCGCTCGGCCCATCGCGCATGGTCCTCACGCTCGTCACACCCGTGGCAGGGGTGCGCGCGCAACTCCGCCCGGTAGCGGGCGATCTCCCGGTCGTCGGCCGCCGCTGACCGCCCCTTGCGGTGCCGCTCCGGCACTATGTGCCCGGCCTTGGTCCGCAGCGCGGAGGCCAGATCGCGGCGCGACTGCGGCGAGCGCGGGTTGAACGACTTCGGCACCCGCATCCGCTCCAGTGCCTCCACCGGAACCGGGAAGTCGATCGAGGCGAGCCTCTTGACCTGCCGCTCGGCGGTCAGCACCAACGGGCGCGGCCCGTCGTGGTATTCGAGCCCGCGGTGCCCATTGGTCCGTCCGGCGGACAGCCCCGGGTCGAGGACCAGGGCCAATCCGGCGAACTTGCCGGTGGGGACATGGATGACATCGCCGGGCTTGAGCTTCTCCAGGGACGCCGCGGCGGCGGCCCGCCGCTGCGACGCGCCCTGCTTGGCCAGCTCGGTCTCCCGGTCCTTGAGCTCGCGGCGCAGTCGCGCGTACTCCTCGAAGTCACCGAGGTGGCAGGTCATGCCCTCCCGGTAGCCCTCCAGTCCCGCTTCGTTCCGCTGGACCTGCCGGGAGATCCCGACCACGGACCGGTCGGCCTGGAACTGTGCGAAGGAGGTCTCCAGCAGCTCGCGCGAGCGGTGATGCCCGAACTGCTGCACCAGGTTTACGGCCATGTTGTACGAGGGCCTGAAGCTGGACCGCAGCGGATACGTACGCGTGCCCGCGAGTCCGGCCAGCGCCCCGGGGTCCATGCCGCGCTGCCACAGCACCACCGCATGGCCTTCGACGTCGATCCCACGCCGTCCTGCCCGCCCGGTCAGCTGGGTGTACTCACCCGGCGTGATGTCGGCGTGCTGCTCGCCGTTCCACTTGACGAGCTTTTCCAACACGACCGAGCGTGCTGGCATGTTGATGCCGAGGGCGAGGGTCTCCGTCGCGAAGACGGCCTTGACGAGCCCTCGTACGAACAGTTCCTCGACGACTTCCTTGAACGTGGGCAGCATGCCGGCGTGGTGCGCGGCGATGCCCCGCTCCAGCCCTTCGAGCCACTCGTAGTAGCCCAGGACCTGGAGGTCCTCGCCTGGGATGGATGCGGTCCGGTCCTCGACGATCTCGCGGACCAGGCGGCGCTTGTCCTCGTCGTTGAGCCGCAGTCCGGCATGCAGACACTGCTGCACGGCGGCCTCGCAGCCGGCCCGGCTGAAGATGAACGTGATCGCGGGGAGCAGCCCTTCGGAGTCCAGCCGGTCGATGACCTCGGGCCTGGCAGGCGTCCAGATCCGGCTGCGCTGGCGCCGCTCGCGCTCACGGTCCGCCTCGCGAACCATCTTGCCGCGGCGGCGTTCACGCGGGTTGTACGCCCGCTGGTTCTCCATCCGGACGAGCCGGACGAGGTCGGGATTGACCTCGCGGCGTCCGGCTCCGCGGCCGCCGTGATCGGTCTCCTCCTCGAAGAGGTCGTACATCCGACGGCCTGCCAGCACGTGCTGCCAGAGCGGCACAGGGCGGTGCTCGGAGACGATGACCTGAGTGTCGCCGCGGACGGTATCCAGCCAGTCACCGAACTCCTCGGCGTTGGACACGGTCGCCGACAGTGACACGAGGGTCACGGAGTCCGGAAGGTGAATGATCACTTCCTCCCACACGGCGCCCCTGAAGCGGTCGGAGAGGTAGTGCACCTCGTCCATCACCACATAGCCGAGGCCGCGCAGCGCCTGCGAGCCCGCGTACAGCATGTTCCGCAGCACTTCGGTGGTCATGACGACCACTGGGGCATCGCCGTTGACGCTGTTGTCACCGGTCAGCAGGCCGACCTTGTCCGGTCCGTAGCGCTTGACCAGATCGGCGAACTTCTGGTTGGACAGGGCCTTGATGGGGGTGGTGTAGAAGCACTTGCGGCCCTGTTCGAGCGCGAGGTGCACGGCGAATTCGCCGACGATGGTCTTGCCCGACCCGGTCGGGGCGGCGACGAGCACCCCCTTGCCGGCCTCCAGTGCCTCACAGGCCTCGATCTGGTAGGGGTCGAGATCGAACTCGTACATCTCGCGGAAGGGCGCGAGCGCGGTGGCCAGCTCGGCGGCACGGATCCGAGAAGCCTGGTATCGCTCAGCTGGTGAGAGGTCCTCTGTCATCTTGCTTATGAGCCTACCCGTCACCTCTGACAGTGACGCGATCTTTAAATTCCGGTGGGAGAACCCGGCGCAAGCACTCTCACCGCACCCGGTACACAGGTGGCGGTGAGCGGCAGCGCGCCGAGCTGTTCGCCGTCCGCGTACGCGGTGACGCCGGCTGCGGCCAGCTCGATCGAGGAGACCCTGTGCACGGTGACCTCGGGGTGGCTGAGGTGCGTTCCCTTGTAGACGCGGGGGAAGACCTTCAGCAGGGTGGTGCGGCTGCAGTCCCCGACGACGGTCACGTCGAAGAGCCCGTCGTCCATGATGGCGTCCGCGCAGATCCGCATGCCTCCGCCGTACGTCGATCCGTTGCCGACGGCGATGAGCGTCGCCTCGATCTGCCTGACCGGTCCGCCGTCCAGCCTGATGTGGTACGGGATGGGCTTGAACGCGGCGAGTTCGGCGAGGATCGCGAGGTCGTACTTGAACCGTCCGCCGACCCAGCGCATGCGGTTGCCGCGGTCGTTGACCCGGGAGTCGAAGCCGGAGGCGAGCACGGACCCGAACCACCGCTCGCCGACCCGTCCGAGGTCGATCTCGCGGACGGTACCGCCCTTGAGCGCCTCGGCGGCCAGCCGTCCGGCGGCGGCCGGATCCCGTATCGGCATCCCGAGTGCGCGGGCGAAATCGTTCCCGGTGCCCACGGCGACGACCCCGAGCGGGGTCAGCGTTCCGGCAACGGCCTGCAGAGCGAGGGACATCATGCCGTCCCCGCCCACCGCTATCAGCGCACCGGTGCCGCCCACGACGGCCTCGCGGGCCCGCCGCAATGCGTCGTCGGCATCCGCGCCGAGAACCGTGCGTACAGAGAATCCGGCGTCCCGCAACGCGGAAGCAGCCGGCTGCGCGGCGTGCGCGCCCCGGCCGCGTCCTGCGGTGGGATTGACGAAAAGAGTGATCTCGCTGGTCACCCGGGGGACCTTACAAGGTCAGGTGATGTCGTCGTAACCGTTGACCCGGTCAAGGTCCGAGCTCGCCTGGGTGGGCAGCGACTGACGGGACGAGAGCGGTTCGATCTCGCCGATGTCCTCGGGGGTGAGGTCCAGCTCCGAGGCCTCGTCGTCGGCGGGCCCCGCCGCCGCGAGCTGCGTCTTGCGACGGTCGTTGAGGAGCGAGATCGCCGTGGCGACGAAGTAGAGCACCCAGATCGGTCCGGCGAGCGCCAGCATGGAGAGCGGCTCGGTGCTGGGAGTGGCCACCGCGGCGAAGACCGTGATGCCCATGATCATGCCCCGCCACCAGCCGAGCATCCGCTTGCCGGTGATGACCCCGCCGAAGTTCAGCATGACGAGCAGGAGGGGCAGCTCGAAGGAGAGCCCGAAGACCACCACCATGCGTGTGATCAGATCCAGCAGATCGTCGAGCGGCAGCTGGTTGTCGAGATCGGCCGGCGAGAACTCCAGCAGTACGCGCGCCATCGTGGGCAGGGTCTTGTACGCGAAGAAGCCGCCGGCGAGGAAGAGCGGGAATCCCGCGCCCACGAAGGCGAGCGAGTACTTCTTCTCGTGCTTGTGCAGCCCCGGGGCGATGAAGGCCCACAGTTGGTACAGCCAGACCGGCGAGGAAAAGACGACGCCCGCCATCAGGGAAACCTTGAGGGCAAGGGTGAACGGGGTGAGCAGACCGTTCAGGACGATACGCGCGCACGTACCGTCCTCCTTCTTCGCGAGTTCGGCGAAGCTGGTCTCGCAACCGACCGACTTCAGTACCGGGTCGGTGAAGAACTCGATGATGTCCTTGTAGAAGAACGCGGCCACGATCGTGACGACTACGATCCCGAGCAGCCCCTTCGCCAGCCGGTTACGCAGCTCACGCAGGTGCTCCACCAAGGGCATGCGGCCCTCTGGGTCCGTCTCCTGTTTGCGGGCAGACTTGAGCAACCCACGTCCTCATCTCGTGCAGCAGGCCGTCACCGATCACGGTGCCTGCGTCGGCCCGGTTGTCAGCGCTTGGTCGAATCAGTCGGCTCTGCGACCGGACGCGAACTGGTCACGTCACCGGGCGCGGCCTTGATGGTGCGCGGGGCGACCTGGTCCTGGGCTGCGTCGTTCGCCGGCTCGGCCGGGGTGGCCGACGGGCTGCCCTCGGACTTCATGGCCTTGGCCTCGCTCTTGAGGATGCGGGCCGACTTGCCGAGCGAGCGAGCCATGTCAGGAAGCTTCTTCGCGCCGAACAGCAGAACAATGACGACGAGGATCAGGATGATCTCGGGAGCGCCGAGCCTTCCGAACATATGCGTGTACCTTCTCACCGAGGCAGCAGGGGTGGGGCGGATCGAACGTCGGACGGACGCCCGATCGTCGTACAGTCAGCGATCGTATCCCTCAGGAGTAAACGCAGGGCAATACCCATGCATCCTTGTGATTACGACCCATGCCTCGCTCTCAGGGCCGCGTCCAGCAGCGTACCCTCCGCACCCGGGAAACTGGAGGCCGCGCCCTCCCCGAACGATCGGGCCTGCTCACAGGCTCACACCATCGTGGGACGAAACAACTAGCGCAACGCTTCACCGGTGGCAGCAAGATCCGTCGCGGCCCGTTCGAGGTCCTCCGCCGCCCGGTTGATGCGCTGGGTGGTCCGCGTCACCTGACGCCCCAGGCGCTGGGCCTCGATGAAGACTTTGACTGCCAGCACGCCGAGGACGGCGATCCCGAGAAACCCCAGGGCGACGGCAAGCATGGGCCAGAACATGCGCAGAACCTCAATGTGTCTAGGTGTCCGAAGTTCTAAAGGCTTGTGTGGAGACGCAGCGTCCGCACCCCGCCACCGGTGAGGAGCTCAACTATCCGTTCCCCGGCGGGCTTACGGACGGCCGCACCACACTCCGGGCAGGTGAAGGAGTAGAAGGTCGTCCGGCGGCTGGCACCCACGGCGAGGCGGATGGCGCCCGCCGCCAGCTCGAACCGCTCGCAGCAGTCCGGGCAGGCGGCCTTGAACCGTACGGACTCAGGCACCACTACGGTCGGAACACCTGACACCACAGACATATTGCTCATGATCTCTCTCAAGGATCCGCTCAGGCCGGGCCGTCATAGGCGGCGAGCGCCGCACGGGCCGCCTGCTGTGCGCTCTGCGCCAGTTCCGGCGGCGAGACGATGCGGCCCTCCCCGCCCAGTCGCAGCGCGAGCCTGCGCAACGAGGCCGGATCGGGGGTGCGCAGGGTGATCCGCAGCCCGCCGCCAGGCAGCTCCTGGGCGCTGTCGTACGTGTAGTACTCGGCGACCCATCGGCCGCCCGGGCCCACCTCGACCACGACTTCCGGGTCCTCGGCAGCCGGCTGGACGAGCCCTTCGGACAGATCCCGCAGTTCGAGCTCGGGCGGCGCGGCCGGCTCGTCCAGCAGCCGGATCTCGGCGACCCGGTCGAGCCGGAACGTACGCCGGTCCTCGGAGGACCTGCACCAGGCCTCCATGTACGTATGCCCAACGGCGAACAGCCTGATCGGGTCCACCTCGCGCTCGGTGAGTTCATCGCGCGCGGGCGAGTAGTAGCGCAGCCATAGCCGACGCCGCTCGGAGATCGCCCGGTCGACATCGGCGAAGACACCGCCCTCGGACTCGAAGGTGACCGAAAGCCGCGAGCTCGCCGCCCCCACCTCGCCGGCCGCGGTCTCCAGCTTCGCGGTGGCCCGCAGCAGAGCCTGCCGGTCACTCTCGCGCAGCCCGGGCAGCGTGGCCACGGCGCGGGCGGCGACCAGGAGCGCCGTCGCCTCGTCGGCCGCCAGCCGCAGCGGCTCCGCGACATCGTCCGGGTTGTGCCACCAGATCCGGTCGCCGTCGGTGTCGATGTCCAGCAGATCCCCGCCGCGGAAGCTCGTACCGCACATGGGCAACACGTCGAGGTCCGAGATCAGCTCGTCCTCGGTGATCCCGAAGGCGCGGGCGACGTCCTGGACATGGGCGCCGGGGCGTTCACGCAGATACGTCACCAGGGAGAGCATCCGGCGGGTCTGGTCGATCGCGTTCGTGGCCATGAATACGGTCCCCCTCAGTCCTTGGCCACGGCGCGCAGCCGGTCCATCACATCGGCCCGCAGGTCGGCGGGTTCCTGTACCACGACGTCCGGACCGAACTCGGCGAGCCAGGCATCCAGCCCGTGTCCGTATGGAATCTCCAACTCGTCCCACCCGTCCCCGAGTTCCCGGATCGATATGGCGCGCGAGCGCAGCGGGTATCCGGCACCGGCCTGCATCCTGATCCGCGCGGTCCGGGTCGCGGTCTCTCCCGCCCAGCTCTCGACGGTCTCCCGGACGGTCACTACGTCGGGCACCTCGACGGTGAAAGCTCCGGCCCGGGAGCGGACCCGGCCGGTGATCCGGGAGAGCCGGAACACCCGCTCGGCGCCGCGGTCCCGGTCCCAGCCGGCCAGATACCAGTGGCCGCGCCAGCACTCCAGCGTCCACGGCTCGACCTGGCGCTGCTGGGGTCGGGCGGCGTTGGCCTTGCGGTAGTCGAAGGTCACCGGGCGGCGGTCCCGGCAGGCCAGCATCAACGGCTCGAAAGCCGCCTCATGGACGGGGATACGGGGTTCGAGGGCGCTGTGCACCTCGTACGCGTCCTCGGACTCCGGCATGCCCGCGGCTCGCAGCTTCTGCAGCGCACCGCTGGCGGCACCGGCCAGCCGCGCCTGCTGCCAGACCTTGGCGGCGAGTCCGAGCGCGGCGGCCTCCTCGGCGTCCAGCGTGATCGGGGGCAGCCGGTTGCTGTCGCGGCGGGCGAGATACCCCGTGTCTCCGTCCAGGTTCTCCACGGTCTCGATGACCAGACCGAGCTCGCGCAGATCGTCCTTGTCGCGCTCGAACATCCGGTTGAAGGCGTCGTCGGAACCGGCTTCCAGATAGGCCTCGATGGAGCCGCGCAACTCGCGCTTGCTCAGCGGGCGCCGGGTCCCCAGCAGACACAGAGCCAGGTTCATCAGCCGCTCGGCCTTGGCGATCGCCATCGACGCCCTTTCTGTTTTGCTCTACGACCGTCGACCGTACAGCTACGCGCTGTCCGGACAAAAGCGAGGGCCCGTGCCTTGCGGCACGGGCCCTCGCTTCTCACGGGCGCGGATCAGGCGGCGACCAGGTCGCAGACGAAGATCAGCGTCTCGCCGGGGGCGATACGGCCGCCACCGGCGCCGCGGTCGCCGTACGCGAGGTGCGCGGGAATGGTCAGCTGGCGACGGCCGCCGACCTTCATGCCCTGCACGCCCTTGTCCCAGCCGGAGATGACCTGACCGGCACCGAGCTGGAACTGCAGCGGGGTGCCGCGGTTCCAGGAGGCGTCGAACTCCTCGCCGGTGGAGAAGGCCACGCCCACGTAGTGGACGGAGACGGTGGCGCCCGCCTTGGCCACCTCTCCGTCGCCTTCCCAGATGTCCTTGATCTCCAGGTCGGCCGGCGGCTCGCCACCCGGGAAGTCGATCTCGGGCTTCTCGATGCTCACTGACTTGCTCCTCTAAATGATGAACTGGGCAACCCGGACAGTCTTACATCTTTGCCAGGATGTCCACAGCGAACACCAGCGTGGACTTCGCGGGGATGGCCTGCTGGGCCTTGTCACCGAACCCCTGGTCCGGCGGGATGACGAGGAGCACACGGCTGCCGATCTTCTTGCCGACCAGACCGTCCTTGAGCCCCTTCAGGGTGACTTGTTCCAGCGGGAAAGTCTGCGTCTTGCCCGCCTCGTAGGTGCTGTCGAATGTCTTGCCGTCCTTCCACAGCAGACCGACGTAGTTCACGATGACGCTGTCGGTGTCCTTCACGACGTCGCCCTCGGACTCCAGGATGTAATTGGAGACGAGTTTCGTCGGCGGGTCGGTCTTGCTGGGGATGGTGACCTTGGGGGCCTTGCCGTCGGTATTGGTGCCGACCTTGGGCAGGTCGATGTTGTCCTGGGCGACCGCGGTGCCCTTGGCGGACGTCGGGATCTGCGTCGACTTCAGAATGTCGACGACGAAGACGAGCGTGGCGTTCGGCTTGATTTCGCCCTGGCCCTGCGCTCCGTAACCGAGATCCGGCGGAATGACCAGCTGGACCCGGCTGCCGACCTTCTGGCCGACCAGGCCCTTGTCCCAGCCCTGGATGACCATGCCGGCGCCGAGCGTCAGATCGAACGGCTGCTGGCGGTCGAAGCTGTTGTCGAACGGCTTGTCGGAGTCCCAGGCCTGCCCGAGATAGTTGACCTGGATCGCATCGCCGTTCTTGAGCGTGGCGCCGTCACCTTGGCTGATAACCCTGGTCTTCAGCTCCTTGGGCGGCTTCCCCGCGCCCTCGGACAGGGTGGGCTTCTCACCGAACTTCGCCCCCGCCGTGATCGCGGGGAACCCGTCCTCGGCCGCGACGGAAGCGGAAGCTGAATTGGGAGCGGAGCCCTTTTCGCCACCGCAGGCCGCTGTCAGCAGCAGCAGGGGGACGACGAGAAGGCCGGCAAGTCGGCGCACTGGTTCCTCAGTTCTCAGACGGCACAGTTGGTTGAGTCCCCGACACTCTAAGGGCTGTCCCGTAATCCCTGGCGGGCGCGCGACGACAGCTACGGCACCTCGCCGCGTTGTCGGAACGTCCGCATACATCCAGTATGCGGACGTCCCTCCGCCTTGCGATGCACCGCATCTGACGCCGCGCGCTGATCCACCACGGATTTCGGGACAGCCCTTTGGGCGTACGCAGGGCCCCGTACGAGGAACGAACGGGGCCCGCGTCGCGCCGGGAGCCGGGTTGACCTGTCACCGGCTCACATACCCGCGATCAGTTTCTCCACTCGGTCGTCCACCGCGCGGAACGGGTCCTTGCACAACACCGTGCGCTGCGCCTGGTCGTTGAGCTTGAGATGGACCCAGTCGACGGTGAAGTCCCGCCGCTGCTCCTGAGCCCTGCGGATGAAGTCACCGCGCAGCCGTGCCCTGGTCGTCTGCGGGGGCACGGACTTGCCCTCGAAGATCTTCAGGTCATTGCAGACACGGGCGGCCTGTCCCTTGCGCTCCAGCAGGTAGTACAGGCCGCGACGGCGGTGGATGTCGTGGTACGCGAGGTCTATCTGGGCGACCCGCGGATGCGACATGGTCATGTTGTGCTTGGCCCGGTACCGCTCGATGAGCTTGTACTTCATCACCCAGTCGATCTCGGTCTCGATCCGGTCGAGGTCCTCGGCCTCGACCGCGTCGAGCGTACGGCCCCACAGCTCCAGGACCTGGGCGATGGTTCCGGTGCGGATACCACGGCGGTCGACGAAGTCGACGGCCTTCTCGTAGTACTCGCGCTGCACCTCGATGGCGGACGCCTCACGGCCACTGGCCAGGCGCACCTTGCGCTGCCCCGTGGTGTCGTGACTGACCTCGCGGATCGCACGGATCGGGTTCTCCAGCGTCAGATCCCGCATCACGGTGCCCGCCTCGATCATGCGGAGCACCAGATCGGTCGCGCCGACCTTGAGCAGCATGGTCGCCTCGGACATGTTGGAGTCACCGACGATGACGTGGAGGCGGCGGTACCGCTCCGCGTCCGCATGCGGTTCGTCACGCGTGTTGATGATCGGACGGGAGCGCGTCGTGGCGGAGCTGACGCCCTCCCAGATGTGCTCGGCGCGCTGGCTGACGCAGTAGACGGCGCCCCGCGGTGTCTGCAGCACCTTGCCCGCGCCGCAGATCAGTTGCCTGGTGACGAGGAAGGGAATGAGGATGTCCGCGAGCCGGGAGAATTCTCCGTGCCGCGCCACGAGATAGTTCTCATGACACCCGTAGGAGTTTCCCGCCGAGTCGGTGTTGTTCTTGAAGAGATATACGTCGCCCGCGATTCCCTCCTCGTGCAAGCGGCGTTCGGCGTCGACGAGCAGACCTTCGAGAATGCGCTCGCCGGCCTTGTCGTGGGTGACCAGCTCGGTCAGGTTGTCGCATTCGGGGGTTGCATATTCCGGATGCGATCCCACGTCGAGGTAGAGGCGGGCGCCGTTCCGCAGAAAGACGTTGCTGCTGCGGCCCCATGACACAACACGGCGGAAGAGGTAGCGCGCCACTTCATCAGGGGACAGTCGGCGCTGTCCCCTGAACGTGCACGTGACGCCGTACTCGTTCTCCAGCCCGAAAATGCGGCGGTCCATGACTGAACATTACGCCTGATGGCCTGAGCTGAAACCGGGTTCGACAGCACCGTTTCGATCATTTTCCGATCCTTGTACGGCAACGGCCGTACGCCCGGGAACTGCGAGGAGCCTTCCCGTGGCCAGCAGGACCAGCAGCGCCGCCACCCCACCGGCCCCCGCGACAGCGAAGCTCCACGTCGTGCCGCCCAGCTCGACGGCCGGGCCCGCCACGGCCGTTCCCGCCGCCGCGCCCACTCCGAACGTCGTCACCAGCCACGAGAACGCCTCGGTCACCGTGCCCCTCGGAGCATGCCGGTCGACCACGATGAACGAGCAGGCGATCGCGGGCGCCAGAAAGACTCCGGCCAACGCCGCCAGAGCGGTCATGGCGACCACTCCGGGGGTCAGCATCAGCGGCAGATAGCCCAGTGCCAGCAGGGCGACGATGACCCGCAGCCGACGCTCCGGAGCCCCGGCCCACTGCCGCGCCCCGTACACCGCACCGCCGACCAGCGCACCCAGCCCGAGCGCGGCCATCAGCCAGCCGTACACCGCCTCCCTGCCGTGGTCGTCGGCGTACGCCACCCCGGCCACCGTGATCGAACCGAGCGCGAGCCCGACGAAGAAGAACGAGCCGAGCAGCACCAGCAGCCCCGGCGAGCGCAGCGCGCCCAGCCAGTGCGCCTCACGGGGCGCGCTGCGCCAGGCACGCGAGGGCTCGGAGAGCACGACGGAGAGCGCCCCCAGGACGCCGATCGCGTTGATCACGAGCAGGGCGGCGGCGGGCGACCACAGGGAGACGAGCAGCGTCACCAGCAGCGGACCCACGGTGAACATGATCTCCTGGGCGACGGCGTCCATCGCGTACGCCCGGTGCACCCGTTCCTCGCTGCCCAGGACGCTCGGCCACAGGGCCCGTAGACCGCCCTCCAGCGGCGGGGTGAACACACCTGCCACCATCACCGCCCCGTAGGCCAGCGGCAGCGACTCCAGGCCCACCAGGGCCAGCAGGGCCATGCCCAGCGCCGAGACCACGGAGGCGGGGAGCTGGACGCGCGGCTGGCCGTACAGGTCCACGGCGCGGCCCAGCAGCGGCTGTCCGACCGCAGTGGACAGTCCGTACACGGCCGCGAGCGCACCGGCGAGGGTGTAGCTGCCGCCCTCGGCCCGGGTGAACAGCACGATCGCAATATGGGCGGTGCCGCTCGGCAGCCGTCCCACGAGGGTCCCTGCCAGCAGCCGGGCCGCATGTCGCGTCCGGAGGATGTCCAGATATCCCGCGGCCATGTCCCGCCCCTCTCCTGTTCGAGTGCTCTCCGGCATCCCGAGGTTTTACGTATAACTTCGAGGTTCATAAGTACCATGTGCCCAGTCCGCAGGTCCACCGCACGGCGCCTGTCCCCCCACCGGCCCGGAGGCCCGAGTGACCAGCGCACCACAGTCACAGCCCGCCCCGACCCGGCCCACCAGCCGCGACGTCGCGCGGGCCGCAGGCGTCTCGCAGGCCACCGTCTCCCTCGTGCTCGGCGACAAATGGCGAGGCAGGGTCTCCGAGGTCACCGCCGAGCGCGTACGGCACGCCGCGCACGAACTCGGCTACCAGCCCAATCTCGCCGCCCGCAACCTCCGCCTCGGCCGCACCAGGACCGCCCTGCTGGTCGTCCCCGCGCTCACCAGCGAATTCTTCGCACGCGTCTACACCGGCGCCGCCGCGGTCGCCGCCGAACACGGCTTCGGGGCCGTCCTCTACCCGTCCCCCGAAGGCACCGGGCCGGCGAGGGATCCCTTCGCCTCGGCACGTGCCTCCCTCGACGGGGTGATCGCCTCCTCCATGGCCGCCGGCGCACTCGACGCGCTGCGCGGCGCCGGCCTGCCGCTGGTGATGCTCGACAGCGACCCGGCGGACACCGGCGTCGCGGCACGGGTCAACCTCGACATCGCCGACGGCATGCGGCAGGTCGCGGAGCATCTGCTCGCGCTCGGCCACCGCCGCTTCGTCCATCTCGCGTCGGCGGTCAACACCTGGACCTTCGCGGCCCGCGCCCGAGCGCTCCACGACACCTTGGGGGCGGTGCCCGACACCTTCGTACGGACCGTCACGGCGACGCTCGACGTACAGGCAGGCCGCGCAGCCGCGGAGCACGTACTCGCCGCGTCCGGCCCCCGGCCCACCGCCATCGTCTGTGACGACGACATCCTCGCCGCGGGCGCCTGCAAGGCCGCCCGCAGGCTGGGGCTCCGCGTCCCCGATGACCTCTCCGTCACCGGTTTCGACGATCTGGCCCTGGCCACGGCCGTCGAACCGGAGCTCACCACCGTGCAGCTGCCCGCCGAGCAGGTCGGTGAACGCGGCATGGCCGCCCTGCTGGCAGTCCTGGACGGCCGCCCGGCCGAGCCCGGCAGCCTGCCCGTGCACCTGGTGGCACGCGGCTCCTCGGCGCCCCCGCCCGCGGACGGTCAGCGCTCATGACGGTGCCCCGGTCCACCGGGAAGGGCGGACCGGGGCACCGGCACAGCGGTGGACTACTCCTCGGAGGACTCCACGTCCCCCCCGGAATCGGTGGACTTGGTGACATCCGTCGAGCTCGCAGGGGACTCCGTCGCGGAGGAATCGGTCCCCTCACCGTCCTCGATGTCGGAGGGGGCATCCGTCGGCGCGGAACCGCCGTCCGCCTCCAGCAAACGCTTCAGCTGTCGGCCGACGATCCGCTTGAACTTCCGCTGCTGCGGCCTCGTACGGTCCAGGACCGCGACTTCCAGCCGCTCCGCGGGGATCTCCCGCTCAGTGCCGTTGGGATCGCGGGACAGCGCCTGCACCGCCAGCTTGAGCGCCTCGGCCAGCGTCATGCCGTCACGGTGCCGCTGGTCCAGGAAGGTGCTGATCTGCTCAGCGTTCCCGCCGACCGCGACCGAGCCGTGCTCGTCGACGATGGAGCCGTCGTGCGGCAGCCGGTAGATCTGGTCGCCCTCCGGCTCGGCGCCGACCTCTGCGACCACCAACTCCACCTCGTACGGCTTCTCGGCCGCGCTGGAGAAGATGGTGCCCAGTGTCTGCGCATAGACGTTGGCCAGCCCACGGGCCGTCACATCGTCACGGTCGTAGGTGTATCCACGCAGATCGGCGTAGCGCACGCCGCCGATGCGGAGATTCTCGTATTCGTTGTACTTACCGGCGGCGGCGAAACCGATCCGGTCGTAGATCTCGCTGAACTTGTGCAGCGCACGGGACGGGTTCTCGCCGACGAACACAATGCCGTCGGCGTACTGCAGCACAACAAGGCTGCGACCACGGGCGATGCCCTTCCGGGCATATTCCGCCCGGTCGGCCATGGCCTGCTGAGGTGAGACATAGAACGGCGTCGACACCGGCTATCCGTCCCTTTCTGTCAGTGACAAGAGCATCGAAGAAGCAGCGGAACGAAGGTCAGAGCAGCGCGGCGCGCGGGCCGTCGGGCTGTTCCATCCGGCGATCCAGAATCGAGCGGGCGATCTCGGAGGATTCCGCCTCGGCCAACTTCCGGAAGCCCTCGTCGGTGATGACGGTGACGATCGGGTAGATCCGCCGGGCCACATCGGGACCGCCGGTCGCCGAGTCGTCGTCCGCGGCGTCGTACAGCGCCTGCACAACCAAGGTGAGGGCCTGCTGCTCGGTCAGATCCTCGCGGTAGAGCTTCTTCATCGAGCCACGGGCGAAGATCGATCCGGAGCCGGTGGCCGCGTATCCGAGTTCCTCGGAACGGCCGCCGGTGACGTCGTACGAGAAGATTCGGCCCTCCTCACGGTCGACGTCGAAGCCGGCGAAGAGCGGCACGACGGCGAGCCCCTGCATGGCCATCGCCAGATTGCTGCGGATCATCGTGGAGAGCCGGTTCGCCTTGCCCTCCAGGGAGAGCTGGGCGCCCTCGACCTTCTCGAAGTGCTCCAGCTCCAGCTGGAAGAGCTTGACCATCTCCACGGCCAGCCCGGCCGTGCCGGCGATGCCCACCGCCGAATACTCGTCGGCCGGGAAGACCTTCTCGATGTCGCGCTGCGCGATCACGTTACCCATGGTCGCCCGCCGGTCGCCGGCCAGGACCACGCCTCCGGGGAACGTCGCCGCGACGATGGTCGTCCCGTGCGGCGCCTCAATGACCCCCTGCAGGGGTGGCAGGTTCCGGTTGCCCGGGAGCATCTCGGGAGAATGGTCGGACAGGAAATCCATGAACGAAGAGGATCCCGGCGTCAGGAAGGCAGCTGGTAGACGCCCGGTGCTACGAGTGTTGGCTTCCACGCGTTTCCCTCCAGGTATGCGACGGCCCTGCGCAAGGTGTCAGGATCGTCTCCCAACGTACCGATGGCCGAATTGCAGTTGATGCGTTTACGCCACGGACACTACCCGTCCCGCGGCAGCGATCCACATGGACTGCGGGGCAGCTGTACAGCCTGTAGTACCGCTTGCGCCCGCGCGGCACGGGCCGACCGGCCCGTACCGCGCGCACCTCGCCATTCCCCGCGTTCACACTTGTGAACTACTGTCCACCTTTTTGCACAAATGACCTCACGAAATCCTCTGCGTTCTCCTCGAGGACATCGTCGATCTCGTCCAGAACCGAGTCGACATCGTCGCTCAGCTTCTCCTGGCGCTCCTTGAGGTCCTCGGACGCCTGTGCGTCCTGCGCCTGCTCCTCGACCTCCTCGGTGGAGCGCGTCGCCTTCTGCTGTCCGCCGCCGGTGTCCTTGGTCGCCATTTAGCTCACCCCGCTCGGTTCGAAGCACTTGGTCAGACCCTACCCACGGGGTCCGACATTGGCCCGGTAGTTGTCTCAACGTCCGGGGGTCATCCCGATGTTTCCCCGATCGCGGCCCTTTCAGCCGCCCGACAGCACCTGGACCAGCTCTTCCGCCGTACGGCAGCGGTCCAGCAGATCCTTCACGTGATTACTGGTGCCGCGGAGCGGTTCCAGGGTGGGTACCCGTTGCAGTGAGTCATGGCCAGGCACATCAAAGATGACCGAGTCCCAGGAGGCCGCGGCCACGTCGTCCGCGTACTGCTCCAGGCACCGGCCGCGGAAATACGCCCTGGTGTCCTCCGGAGGCTTCGTACGGGCCTGCTCGACCGCGTCCTCGTCCAGCAAGCGCTTCATCTTCCCGCGGGCCGCCAGACGGTTGTAGAGGCCCTTCCCGGTCCTCACATCGGCGTACTGGAGATCCACCAGATGCAGACGCGCCGCGTCCCAGTCCAGGCCGTCCCGACGGCGGTAGCCCTCCATGATCTCCCGCTTCGCGATCCAGTCGAGCTCGCCGGACAGGCTCATCGGATCGTTCTCCAGCCGGTTGAGGGTGTCCTCCCAGCGGATCAGGACGTCCTTGGTCTGCTCGTCGGCGTCCGCCCCGTATCGTTCCTCGACGTATTTGCGGCCCAGTTCGAAGTACTCCATCTGGAGCTGCACCGCGGTGAGCGTACGACCGCTACGCAGCGTGATCAGATGCTTCAGCGTCGGGTCGTGCGAGACGTGGTGCAGGGTGCGCACCGGCTGGTCGACAGCGAGATCAACGTTGATGAAGCCGTCCTCGATCATGGAAAGGACCAGGGCGGTGGTACCGAGCTTGAGATAGGTGGAGATCTCCGAGAGGTTCGCGTCCCC
The DNA here is from genome assembly GCF_040297265.1 of Streptomyces sp. NPDC001832. Classification (NCBI taxonomy): domain Bacteria; kingdom Bacillati; phylum Actinomycetota; class Actinomycetes; order Kitasatosporales; family Streptomycetaceae; genus Streptomyces; species Streptomyces sp. NPDC001832. Next base: position 4,099 of record NZ_JBEOYU010000051.1, on the reverse strand, counting down.
GATGATCACATGGAGCCGGCGGTACTTCTCGGCGTCGGAGTGGGGTTCGTCGCGGGTGTTGATGATGGGGCGCTTGAGGGTGGTCTCCAGCCCGACCTCGACCTCGAAGTAGTCGGCGCGCTGACTGATCTGGAAGCCGTGCTCGTGGCCGTCCTGGCCGATTCCCACGCGTCCCGCTCCGGTGACCACCTGGCGGGAGACGAAGAACGGGGTCAGATGGCGCACGATGTCGGAGAACGGGGTTTCCCGCTTCATCAGGTAGTTCTCGTGCGTGCCGTACGAGGCGCCCTTGTTGTCGGTGTTGTTCTTGTAGAGCTGGATCGGCTGGGCGCCGGGAAGCTGGGCCGCACGTTCGGCCGCTTCGGCCACGATGCGTTCGCCGGCCTTGTCCCAGAGGACCGCGTCCCGCGGATTGGTGACCTCCGGGGAGCTGTATTCCGGGTGCGCGTGGTCGACGTAGAGGCGAGCGCCGTTGGTAAGGATGACATTGGCGAGGCCGATGTCCTCGTCGGTGAGCTGGCTGGCGTCCGCGGTCTCGCGGGCGAGGTCGAAACCTCGCGCGTCCCGCAGCGGGTTCTCCTCCTCGAAGTCCCAGCGGGCGCGGCGCGCCCGGTGCATCGCCGCTGCGTAGGCGTTGACGATCTGGGATGAGGTGAGCATGGCATTGGCGTTGGGGTGGCCGGGGACGGAGATCCCGTACTCCGTCTCGATGCCCATTACTCGCCGTACGGTCATGCGGCCCTCCTTGCCCGGCGGCGCTCCCTTGAGGGGGCGGCGCTCAAGTACCGCTGCTTGTCCGGTGCGTGTGCGGTGCCCGTCCCCGCACTGCGCGACCGGGCGGTACGCAAGAGCCTAGAGCGACTCTGCGCTGGTGGGGAGATCAATTACGTCATTGCTGCGGTGTCGTGTGAGCTGTCCGGAAAGCAACCGGCTGCGGATGCCCGGCCGGGCATCCGCAGTCGGTCTGCGTTCTACAGGTACTGCCCGGTATTCGCCACCGTGTCGATGGATCGACCGGTGTCTGCGCCCTGCTTTCCGGTGACGAGCGTACGGATGAAGACGATCCGCTCGCCCTTCTTGCCGGAGATCCTGGCCCAGTCGTCCGGGTTCGTGGTGTTCGGCAGGTCCTCGTTCTCCTTGAACTCGTCCACGCATGCCTGGAGGAGATGGGAGACGCGAAGGCCCTTCTGTCCCTGGTCGAGGAAGGCCTTGATGGCCATCTTCTTGGCCCGGTCGACGATGTTCTGGATCATCGCGCCGGAGTTGAAGTCCTTGAAGTAGAGGACTTCCTTGTCGCCGTTGGCGTACGTGACCTCGAGGAAGCGGTTCTCCTCGGACTCGGTGTACATCCGCTCGACGACCGACTGGATCATGGCGTGCGCAGCGGATTCCTTGGAGCCGGTGTGCTCCGCGAGGTCGTCCGCGTGCAGGGGCAGCGACGGCGTGAGGTACTTCGCGAAGATGTCCTTCGCGGCCTCTGCATCGGGGCGCTCGATCTTGATCTTCACATCGAGGCGGCCGGGTCGCAGGATCGCGGGGTCGATCATGTCCTCGCGGTTGGAGGCGCCGATGACGATGACGTTCTCCAGGCCCTCGACACCATCGATCTCGGCGAGCAGCTGGGGGACAATGGTGTTCTCCACGTCCGAGCTGACGCCGGATCCCCGGGTACGGAAGAGGGACTCCATCTCGTCGAAGAAGACGATGACGGGGGTGCCCTCGCTCGCCTTCTCACGGGCACGCTGGAAGACCAGGCGGATGTGCCGCTCGGTCTCGCCGACGTACTTGTTGAGAAGTTCCGGGCCCTTGATGTTGAGGAAGTAGCTCTTGCCCGCGGGCTGGCCGGTGACTTCGGCGACCTTCTTGGCAAGGGAGTTGGCCACTGCCTTGGCAATGAGTGTCTTGCCGCAGCCGGGCGGGCCGTAGAGCAGGATGCCCTTCGGCGGCCGCAGTTCGTGTTCCTTGAAGAGGTCGGGGTGGAGGTAGGGGAGCTCGACCGCGTCCCGGATGAGCTCGATCTGCTCGCCCAGGCCACCGATCTTGTCGTAGTCGATGTCCGGCACTTCTTCGAGGACGAGCTCTTCGACCTCGCTCTTGGGGACCACTTCGTAGACGTAGCCGGACCTGGGTTCGAGCAGCAGGGCGTCGCCGGGGCGGATGGTGATGTCCAGCAGCGGCTCGGCGAGCCGTACCACCCGTTCCTCGTCGGTGTGGCCGATGACCAGGGCCCGCTCGCCGTCCTCAAGGATTTCCTTGAGGGTGACGATGTCCCCGGCCCGCTCGAATTCCATGGCGTCGACCACATTGAGCGCTTCATTGAGCATGACTTCCTGGCCGCGCCGGAGGTCGTCGAGCTCGACACTGGGGCTGACATTCACCCGGAGCTTTCGGCCTCCGGTGAAGATGTCGCAGGTGCCGTCCTCGTTGCCCTGCAAGAACACACCGAAACCGGCCGGCGGCTGTGCGAGCCGGTCGACTTCTTCCTTGAGGGCCACGATCTGGTCGCGGGCCTCGCGGAGTGTGTTGGCGAGCCGCTCATTCTGCGCGGACACGCCTGCCAGGTTGGTCTGCAGCTCGACGATCCGCTCTTCGAGAATCCTCGTATGGCGCGGAGAGTCGGCGAGCTTACGTCGCAGGACGGCGATTTCCTGCTCGAGATAGGCGACCTGGCCGGCTGGGTCTTCGGACCCCCGCCCGGGCCGGATGCCGCGGTTGATGTCGTCGTGGGCTGCCACGGTCCTCACCTCCTCCAAGGGGAGCTGGACGCTTCCTGACCCTACCTGGGTGGGTGATGATTGAAACCCCTAGATCACAAAGACTGCGGGGCGTGTCCGATCGTCACCCTTGCGTTCCCCCTCGTGTCAGGGAATACCCACCCTTCAACATCGGAAAGCGGCCGGTTGTATCGTCGAACCGTTCAACACCCGTCAGGGCTGGCTACTTTTGGTCCGGCTACGCAGGAAACGGCAGGAGAAATGACCGTTCAGCAGGACGCTCCCACCGGCAGCGGAACTCAGGACCTGGAGGTCTGGATCGACCAGGACCTCTGCACGGGAGACGGTATCTGCGTGCAGTACGCACCCGAGGTGTTCGAGCTGGACATCGACGGTCTGGCGTATGTGAAGAGCAGCGACGACGAGCTGCTGCAGGAGAAGGGCGCGACGACGCCCGTACCGCTGCCGCTTCTTCAGGATGTGGTCGATTCGGCCAAGGAGTGCCCGGGCGACTGCATCCATGTACGTCGCGTTTCGGACAGGGTCGAGGTGTACGGTCCCGAGGCCGCCTGATCTGGCGGTTCGCGGCGGGCAATCACACACAGTGACGGCTCAGGCGCTGCTCGGGGCGGCCTGGTTGGTGCGGACGAATGCGCCGGACTGCCACTGCCAGGTGACCTCTTCCTGCTGGTCGGGGCAGCAGCGCGGCACTGCGGCCGAGGAGTAGCCGAGCAGGGTGGCGGAGATGATTCCGTCACGTACCGCGAAATCGCCGACGCTCAGCTTCTGAGCGGGGTCCACCAGGGTCGCCACGACCCGGGGTGTGGCCCCGCTTCCTTGTGTGAGGACGTAGACACCGCTGGGCGGGGTGCCGGATCCGGCCGCGCAGTGGACCACGGCGACGGTCTCGGGGCGGCCGTCGCCGTCGAGGTCGCCGGGCGCCTGTTTGGCCACGGTGTTCTCCAGCCCGCCGCATTCCAGGGGGAAGGTCGCCTGCTCCGGATCGGGCGCGGTGCCGTGCTGTCCGGTGGTGCGGTGGGGGGGCGAGGCGGAGGCCCTGGGGTCCGGCTGGAGCATGCCTGCGGCTGCGACGACAGCGGCCATGACTGTCGCGGTGGCCAGCCAGTGCAGCGGCTTGGTGTCGGTGTGCGCGAGGTCCGGGAGCTCGGAGGTCTGCACGCGGGATGTCTCCTGTGGTTCCTGTGGTTCGAGGATGCCTGGGTGGGCGGTGCCGCCCGTGGGACGTCCGCGGTGGTGTGGGGGTGGCCAGCATCGTGCCACACCTCACAGAGCAGAGAAACGGTGGGGTAGGCACCGATGCGCTTCCGAAGCGGCAACGAACCGGCACCGCCGCCGAGTTCCCGGGTCGGTCCGGGAACTCGGCG
>NZ_JBEOYU010000050.1:0-39206 GCF_040297265.1 Streptomyces sp. NPDC001832 | reverse complement strand
CACCGTCTCCGTCCGCGCGATCATCGTCGCCCGGAAGTCGGACAGGTTCGTAAACACCTTCTGGATTCGGGCACGCAGCTCGGGGACGACCCGCAACCCGACGCCACCTGGATAACTGCGGCACTAGAGTCGGTTGCATGGTTTCCGGTGAGGCGCCGCAGGCAGATGGAAGCGTTCGGGTCGACGTCTGGATCTGGTCGGTCCGGCTGACGAAAACCCGTTCGCAGGCCGCTGCTGCCTGCCGCGCTGGACATGTGAAGGTCGCCGGCGAGCGTGCCAAGCCCGCCCAGGCGTTGCACGTCGGCGACGAGGTACGGCTCCGGCACGCGGGCCGGGACCGGATCGTCATCGTGTCGAAGATCGTGAAGAAGCGGGTCGGCCCTCCGGTGGCGGCGGAGTGCTTCGTCGACAACAGTCCGCCTCCGCCGCCGCGCGAGGCGGCGATCCAGGTTCCCGTACGGGACCGGGGAGCGGGGCGGCCGACGAAGCGGGACCGGCGGGAGATGGAGCGGTTGCGTGGGGCCGGCCCCTCGCTAGATCACTGATGGTGCGCCTCGGACGGGCTTGGGGAGAACACGGACGCCCGGCTGGGAAACCCCAGCCGAGCGCCTGCCTGAACTGCTCGCGGCCTGATCAACACGACCATGTGTTGCAACGCCCCTGGAAAGCGCCATGCCGGTCAGGGGCCCTTGACGCGATCAGCCTCGGTCAGCCGTCGGACTCCGGCGACGGGAGGTAGGCGCCCGGCACGTCCTCCGGCTCGAAGATCTTCTTCTCGCCGGGGTACGGCTTGCTCCACCCGTGCGTCTCGTACCACGTGAAGTGGTTCATCTGAGCGGGGTTCGCGAAGTCGGGCTGGGCGTTGGGCCCGGTCAGCCGCTGCTTCGACTTCCACTTCTCCCACTTCGCCGCGAGCTCCTTCTTGTCCGCCGGCACCTTCGGCGACGGCACGGCCGCTGCCTTGGGGTTCTGCGGCGCCGGGGTGTCCACGCCGCAGGCGGGCGGGGTCGGCAGGCCATCGGTCAGCGGGACCCGGTTGGGCAGCGCGGTGAACGGCGTGAAGTCCGGCTTCTCGGTGAACGCCCCACGCATCGGGCTGGCCGCGCTGTCCCTCTGGTTCATCGGGTGGATCCCGAGGATCTGCTCGATGGTCCGGATCATCGTGATCTGGGAGTAGTAGCGGCTGTCGACAGTGCCGTGCTGGGCCCAGGGGCTGATGATCTGGACCGGGGCACGGTGGCCGTCGACGTGGTCGAGGCCGGCCTGGGAGTCGTCCTCGACAACGAAGATCGCCGAGTCCTTCCAGTACTTGCTGTGCGAGATCGTGTCGACGATCTTGCCGACCGCGAGGTCGTTGTCCGCGACCTGAGCGGCCGAGTTCGCCGGACCGCCGGTGTGGTCGCTGGAGAGCCAGAACATGTTCAGGTTCGCCGGACCGTTCTTCTCGAAGTCCTGCTTCCAGATCTGGGCCCGGTAGATGTCCGGGACGCCGAGGTCGAACTTCGGGAAGCCGGGCACCGACACGTCGTTGAGCGACGGGATCGGCGAGGACGACTTCAGGGTGTAGGCGGTTTCCTGACCGGTCGCCTCCATGTTCTTGCTGTCGCAGTACAGGTTCTGCCAGGTCGCGTCCGCCGGCTTGGTCAGGAACTGGTGGAACTCGCCGAAGTCCCGCACGGTCTTGCCCGCCGCCTGCGCACCGCTCCACAGGAAGCCGGTCTGCTGGTGGCCGAGAGCGTCGTCCTGGGTGTCGTAGCTGCGCTTGTACTCACCGGCCGAGGACTCGGTGTACTCCGGGTTGTCGGACTGCATCAGCCAGTTGTGACCCTCGGCAGAGTTCGTGCCGATGTCGTAGGTGTTGTCGTACAGCCCGAACTGCTTGGCCATCGCGTGCTGGTTCGGCGTCACGTTCTCGCCGAACTGCGCCAGCTTCGGGTCGCCGTTGCCCTGCGGGATGTCACCGAAGACCTGGTCGTAGGTCCGGTTCTCCTTGACGATCAGGAAGACGTGCTTGATCGTCGAGGGGTCGCCGAGCTTCACCGGGACCGGCACCGGCTTTTTGGCCTTGCCCTCGCCCTGGGCCAGCTTGACCGAGTCCTTGGTCCAGCCGTTCCGTTTGAAGACCTTGGCCGTCTGGGACTTGATGACGCGGTCGTCCGGCAGCGTGAACCGCTGCACGCTCGACGTCGTGTCGTGCGTGCCGTGCCCGGCCTTGTTGCTGGCGCGGCGGGCGTCGATACCACGGGTGTTGGAGACCACCACCTGGTCGCCGACCGTGGTGATCTCCGACGGGAAGAAGTCCGTCGGGAGCAGGCCGACGTAGCTGACCGGCTCCTGCGGGGACGTGTACCGGTAGACGGCGACCGCGTTGGCGCCGCCGAGGGTCACCAGCAGGTGACCGTCGTCGGTGAGTGTCACCGCGTTGGGGTGGTAGCCCACCGACGCCTCCGGCCACGGCTGGGCGGCGATGGTCTGCACGACCTTGTTGTTGCGCGTGTCGACGACCGACACGTCGTTGGTGGCGGTGTTGGTGACGAACAGCGCCCCGTCCTTGGCGTATACGGCGGTCGGGTGCAGACCGACGTCGATGCTCCCGACGGCGGCAGACGGGTCCGCCAGGTCGATGACGCTGACCGTGCCGGTGGTGGTGGCACCGGTCTTCAGGTCGGCCGGCACCTGGGTTCCGTACGAGTTCAACGTGGTGTCGCCGGGCTTCGCCGGTCGCCCGCCCTCATTGCTGACATAGAGCTTGGTGCCGACCTGGACCATGCCACGCGGGGCGTTGCCCACGGCCCAGCTCTGCTCGATGGCCCCGGTCGCCGCGTCGATGGCGACCACCCGGTTCTGGCCGTTGACGGCGGAGTACACGGTGGAGCCGTCGGCCGAGAACACCGCCGCACCCACCAGCGCGCGCTTGGACCCGTCCGCCGGGATCTTGACGAACGTCGGGTTGGCGACGCTGCCGTCCGGGTTCACGGTGAACCTGGTGTAGCCGTCGGCCTGGCCCAGCCACAGCTGCGAACCGTCGGGCGAGTACGTGGGGCCTTCCTGGCCCACGTCGTTGCCGCTGATACGCAGATCCGCCGACGCGTTGTTGCCGACGAGCTGCTGCACCTTCCAGTTCTTCAGGTCCACGATGGCGAGCGCCATTCCACCGTCGGTGACCGAGGCCGCGACGTGGGTGCCGTCCGGGCTGACCGAGGACGACATGATCTTGCCGTTGTCGATGACGAGGCGCTCGCCGATCGGGTCGATGTACTGGTCGCTGGAGACGAGCTGACCAAGCTCGGTGGTCTGGCCGACCTGGTCGGTGCCGAACTGGTGCGTCGCGGCGAAACCGATGCCACCGCTGACGGCGAGGACGACCGCGGTGGCGGCTGCCGTCATGAGGGTCCTCCGGCTGCCGGTCCGTTGGCCGAGAAGGCCTGAAGCGTTCTTCTCGGCATGCACGCGGCGGCGTGTGACCTGCATTGAGTCATCCCTTCGGGGTGGTGTGAAGCAGTTCGACATTGCCGTCGAACTGCCAAAGCGGGTTCGGTGCATCCCCGTTCGGGGTCCGCACCAGGAAGTAGCCGTTCACTTCCTTCGGTCCGTCGCCATCGGCCACGAACCGCCCGTCTGCGGTGACGTCGAGCTGGTAGATGGCCGTCCCTGTGGTCTCGACGCCGGGGAGATGCCAGGTGACGACGCAACGCCAGTCGTTGCCCGGCCCCTGTGCGGCGACCTTGCCGCCGCCCTTGTTGCACTCCGCGGTGACCTTCAGCTGCGCCTCGGTGACGTCCGGGCGGTTGAGCTGCTTGGTCTGCATGCGGTAGAGGTGCGCGAATGCCGTGGCGACCGACTGCTGCACCTTGTCCTGCTCGATTCCGGAGCCCGTCGACGGTGTCGCCACGGCGACGCCCCCGACCGTGAGGGCGGTCAGTCCGGCCAGCGGCAGGAGTCCGGTGGTGATCGCGCGGCGCCCGGAGCCGTCGTAGGTCAAGTTGGTGAAGTCGCGCCGCAGGAAAAGCAAATACGCCAGGGCCGTGGCGACCACCGCCCACACCAGGCTGACCACGATGCCGATCAGGAGCGGGCCGAGCTGTGCCGGGCTGGTGAACAGGCCGTTCCAGGCGATGAAGGCGTAGCCGGGCAGGGCGAGGCGTACGGCGACAGGCAGCGGCAGCATCTGGGCGAGCTGCATGGCGAGCGCGACGAGCGCGGGCAGCAGCAGCCCCATCGGGGACCGCCCCAGCGCGATGGACCCGAGCAGTCCGATCGCGGCGAGGGCCAGGGTCGGGCCGAGTACGCAGACCCAGGCGAGCAGGACCTTGACGGCGGCGTCCGAAGGCATCAGCAGGTGGCCGTCGAGACCGACCAGCGGCTGGTTGCCGACCGCCACGACGCCGCCGACCGTGCTGGAACAGGCCAGCCCGGCCACGAGCAGCCCGATGACGGTGAGGCTGGCCAGTGCCTTCGCTGCGAAGATCCGTCGAGGCGACCGGACCGCCACGAGCAGGTGGCGCCAGGTGCCGAGCCGGTCCTCGGAGGCGAACACATCGCCGGCGACCACCGAGATCAGCAGCGGGAGCGCCCAGGTGCCCGCGAAACCGAGCACCACCAGCGGTCCGGCCCACCCCGTGGCGAGCATCCAGCGACCGAAGAGGGTGTCGGAGGGGAGCGTGCTCTGCCGGCTCACCGCGGCGACGAAGAGCCCTGGCGCGACCCAGCAGGCGAGGACCAGCAAGCGGATACGCGCTTGCGAGACGAGCTTGACCAGCTCGAAGCGGTAGACGCGCCCCACTGAGACGCGCCCCACTGAGACGCGGCGGGCGCTGACAACGTTGGCGTCGGTGATGGTCGAGGTCATCGGCCGGCCTCCTGCTGTTCGGTGAGGGCGAGGAACGCGGCTTCGAGCGGCGACACCACGGCGGCGAGCTCACGCAACGCGATGTCCGCGTTCACGAGCCGCACCACCAGTTCGTCGAGGGCGGGCACCGGCGCGCGCACGACGAGCACCCCGGCGTCGTGCCGTGTCCCGGCGTCGTCGGCCACCTGGACCCCAGCCGTGTCGGCAGCCAGCAGGCGGGCGGCCTGTGGGTCGGAGGTGCGCAGCCGGTAGTCGAGTTCACGATTCTCGGCGGCCAGCTTGCTCAGCGGGCCGGAGAAGACGACCCGTCCGGTGGCGAGGATGGTGACGTCGGAGCACAGTGCCTCGAGGTCGTCCATGCGGTGACTCGAGAGCACGACGCTGGTCCCGTCCGCGGCGAGCCGGGTCAGCACACCGTGTACGTGTTTCTTGCCGGCCGGGTCGAGGCCGTTGGAAGGTTCGTCGAGCACGAGCAGCCGAGGCTTGGTGAGCAGGGCGGCGGCGAGCCCGAGCCGCTGACGCATGCCGAGGGAGAAGCCGCGGGCCCGGTCGTCGGCGACATCGGTGAGCCCGACCTGCTCGAGCACGTCGTCGATCCCCGTTGTCCGCGCGTCGAGGCCGCGCAGAGCCGCCAGCGCGGCGAGGTTCTGCCTGGCGGTGAGCGAGGGGTAGAGACCGGGCCCGTCCACGAAGCCGGCGACACCGTCCAGAACGGCGAGCCCCCGCCCGACCTGCGTACCCAGGATCTCGAGGGAGCCGCTGTCGGCGACGGCCAGGCCCAGCAGAAGACCGAGCAATGTCGTCTTGCCGGCGCCGTTCGGCCCGACCAAGCCGTGGATCTGTCCCTGCGTCACATCCAGGTCGATGCCGTCGAGTGCGATGACGTCGCCGAAACGTTTGGTGATCCCGCGAGCCCGGATCGCGAGCAGTGTGTCCATGAGTGCCTTCTTTCGCAGCCCTCAAGGACCGTAGGGAGGACACACGACACAGGCGGGAACAGCGAGTTGAACGCTCATGGAACGGAAGTCAGCGAGCGTGTTCACGACAATACGGGCAAGTCCGTGCAGAAGGCGCCCTCTTGCGGACCACTCTTCCCCGGCCGCCTGCCGCCGCACGTCGAACCCGGTCGGCTACGGGCGCTGCCCGCCGCCGTGTACTCTGCGCGCCGCCCACAGCCGCCCGAGCACCGCGCACAGCGCCACCGCCAGCCCCGTGGCGAACACGATCCACACCGTCGTGCGCAGCGAGCTCGTCAGCGCGTCGTACACCGCCGCGACAGTGCCTGTCTCGCCGTACGGCGTCTCGGACAGCACCCGGTCGCGGGCGACCGCGATCAGCGCGCGCAGCACGAGTGCCCCCAGCGCGAAACCGAACCCGACCACCGCGGTGGCCGAGAGCGCGGCGAGCGCGGAACGCCCGCGCCCCGGTCCGCCGCGCACCCAGGCCACGACCACGGTCAGGACAGCGAACACGACCGTGCCCACAGCGGGCCAGATGCTGCCGGCCCGCAGCCACCAGAAGGTCTGGCGCAACCGGTCGGCGCGGTCGGCGGAAATGATCGTGATCTCGGTGTGCTGGACCGGGATCCGGTCGGCGAACGGCACCCCGTTCTCCTCCAGGTGCTGTTTGACCTGCTCTGTCATCGGCGCGAGATCGATGGTCACGGCCTCGCCGGTGCTGCCGTTCAGCGCGGCGGTCACGGCCTCGTGAGCGGTGCGGTTGGCGCTGGTCCACGCGGCCCGGAAGACGTCGGTGGTGGTGAAGGACATCACCGCCTCGTGCAGGAGGTTCCGCACGGTGCTCTGGAGCGGCCCGGCGTCGATCTGCTTCATCGCCCCGTCGGTGATGAGGTCGCTGACGCTGCTCCGTACCTCGGGGGCGGAGGCGAGCGGGGCCACTGCCGCGACGTAACGGTCCGTGTTGTCGATTTCCAGATCCACCCAGGCGGAGAGTGCGCTCAGCGGGACGAGCACGGCGAGCAGCACCAGCACCACCACCGCCAGAACCGTCGAGAGATGCGTCCGCACCTCTCCAGGGAATCCCGTACGGGAGCGGTGCGCCCCGGGCCCTGCGCCATCCGAGTTGCCGGGCGGCGCGGCCGGGTGTGCTCTGGAGGGAAAGGAGGCGACGGAAGGAGCTCTCCGCCATGGCCACTCATGCAGCGATGCCGCGCCGCGGACGGGCCGGGGCCAGGTCAGGTGAACGTCGGCACAGCGCGCTCGCCTGGGCCATACCCGTCATCCTGGGCGCGGCGTACGGCCTCTACGCGTCGTTCATTCTCCGCAACAACGGCGCGAGCGGCGGCCGGCAGTTCTGGTACGGCCTGATCTGCGCGGTGGTGCTCGCCGTTCTCTGCTTCGCCCTGGGCCGGATTCAGCCCACCATGATCCCGCTCGTGCGGGCAGTGGCATACGGCGCGCTGACGTCCGCGGCGTTCGGCCTGCTTGTCGGGCTGACCGATTCGAGCGTGCTGCGGTCCTCGGCGCTGGGACTGTCGGTCGGCCTCGGGATGTTCATCACCACGTTCTACATCTTCTACACGCGAGAGAAGACGTGAGCGCGTCTCCGTCGGATCCTTGGCCCCAGCATCAGCGGTGCCGGGGCTTCCCCTTCGGCGTGAGCAAGTACGGGGGCGCGCCGACATGAGGACGGGCCCGCACAGGGCGCGGGCCCGTCCTCATCTGCCTCATCTGCCGCGCGGTTGCGGTTCAGTCGCGTACGACCGTCACCGGGCATGGTGCGTGCTGGGTGACATGGAGGCTGACCGAGCCGAGCAGGGTCGCCTTGAAGCCGCTGTAGCCGCGAGCACCGACGACCAGCAGGTTCGCACCCTTGGCGCGCTCCAGCAGCGACTGGGCCGGGTTGCCGATCACCACGACCTTGCTGACCGCGGCCGCACCCTCGGCGCCCAGGGCCTCTTCCAGCGCTTCGGTGAGGGCCACGGTCGCCACGGCCTGCGGGTCGAAGTCCTCCGGCATGCCCGGCATCATCAACCCCCAGCTGGTCGCGGGGTACTCCCAGCTGTTGACAGCCTCCACTGTGTCACCGGTCAGTTCCGCCTGGCGTACAGCCCAGTGCAGCGCCTTGATCGACGGCTCGGAGCCGTCAACGCCCACCACGATCCTGCCCATCTCTGCCTCCAGCTCGGTTCCGCTCAGTACGCAGATGCGCCGTGTGAGAAAACCCCGCACGACGCATCTTTCTTGCCAACTCTAATCAAATCGGACGGGGTTTCGGACGGCGGGGTCCTTGGCCGGGCCGAAGACCGGCTTGGTCCGGTCGGGGGCGGTTTGGTCCGGCCGGAGGTGACTCGGTGGACTGGTGGACACGGTGGTCAGGCCTTCTTCGTGGCCGTACGGGCGGCCACGGCGGGGTGGACGGGACCGGAGTCCGGCACTCCGGCCGGCCGGAGGCCGGCGAACTCCTTGCGCAGCACCGGCACGACCTCCTCGCCGAGGATGTCGAGCTGCTCCAGGACCGTCTTCAGCGGCAGTCCTGCGTGGTCCATCAGGAACAGCTGGCGCTGGTAGTCACCCACGGCGTCCCGGAAGGACAGGGTCCGCTCGATGACCTCCTGCGGGGAGCCGACGGTCAGCGGGGTCTGCCGGGAGAAGTCCTCCAGGGAAGGGCCGTGCCCGTAGACCGGCGCGTTGTCGAAGTACGGGCGGAACTCCCGTACCGCGTCCTGCGAGTTCTTGCGCATGAACACCTGACCGCCGAGGCCGACGATGGCCTGCTCGGCGGTGCCGTGCCCGTAGTGCGCGTACCGCCGGCGATAGAGGTCCACCATCTTCTTCGTGTGCTCGATGGGCCAGAAGATGTTGTTGTGGAAGAAGCCGTCCCCGTAGTACGCGGCCTGCTCGGCGATCTCCGGGGAGCGGATGGAGCCGTGCCAGACGAACGGCGGGACGCCGTCCAGCGGGCGCGGGGTCGCGGTGAAGGACTGCAAGGGCGTACGGAACTTGCCCTCCCAGTCGACGACGTCCTCGCGCCACAGCTTGTGCAGCAGGGCGTAGTTCTCGATGGCGAGCGGGATGCCCTGGCGGATGTCCTTGCCGAACCACGGGTAGACCGGGCCGGTGTTGCCGCGCCCCATCATCAGGTCGACGCGGCCTTCCGCGAGGTGCTGGAGCGTCGCGTAGTCCTCGGCGATCTTCACCGGGTCGTTGGTGGTGATCAGCGTGGTGGACGTGGACAGGATGATGTGCTCGGTGCGGGCGGCGATGTAGCCGAGCGTGGTCGTCGGCGAGGACGGGATGAATGGCGGGTTGTGGTGCTCGCCGGTGGCGAAGACGTCCAGGCCGACCTCCTCCGCCTTCTGGGCGATGGCGATGGTGGCCTTGATCCGCTCGTGCTCGCTGGGTGTCCTGCCGGTCGTCGGGTCGGTGGTGACGTCTCCGACGGTGAAGATCCCGAACTGCATGGCGCCCGCCTCCGTATTGTTGAACTTTGAACTATATGAGCACACCTTACAACGGGACGTCCCCCTGACCTATTCCACTGGGGGGCCACCGCCGAGGTGATAGGGCGGCTACAGGGAGGGGTCCGGGCGAACCGCGAGCGGGAATGATAGTTGCTGGGTATCATTGCGTCATGCTGTACGAGATGCCAGGCCTGGACTCAGCCGACCTTCAGGTCCTGGAGCAGATCAATGGCCTGCGCGAACAACTGCGGCATGCGGTGCAGCAGGCTCCGATGAAGTGGACCCTTGATCTGCGCAAGGCCCTGACGGCCAGCGCCATCGCGGCGTCGAACACGATCGAGGGCTACCGGGTCGATGCCGTGGACGTCGCCGACCTGATGGACGGCGAGCGCGAGGTCGAGGCCAGTGACGAGAACAAGGCGGAGACGCTGGCCTACCAGCAGGCCATGACGTACATCCAGTCACTGCACGATGTGACTGATTTCCGCTACAGCAAGGAACTCCTCAACAGCATGCACTGGATGCTCCAGGGGCATCACCACCCCCGCAGGCTCGCCGGACAGTGGCGCAGGACCTCGATCCGCATCACCGCACCGGGCGACGAGCTCGCCACCGATTACGAAGGTCCTGACCAGGAACGGGTTCCCGGGCTCATGAGCGAGCTCGTGGACTGGCTCAACGAGGGTGACCTGGACAGTCATGTCCTGCTCCGTGCTGCCATGGCCCACCTGAACCTGGTGAAGATCCACCCCTGGTCCGACGGCAACGGCCGCATGTCCCGCTCGCTGCAGACCCTTCTCATCGCACGCGGCGGCGTCCTCGCCCCCGAGTTCTCCTCGATCGAGGAATGGCTGGGCATGCCGGGCAACACCTGGGACTACTACAAGGTGTTGCGAGAGGTCGGAGGACCGGTCTGGTCGCCGGAGCGCGACACCTTGCCCTGGATCAAATTCAACCTGCTCGCCTACCACCAGCAGACACAGCGGGTGCAGCGTCGTGTCGAACGGTCCAACGACTGCTGGACGCAGCTCATGGAAGAGGCCGACGCGCACGGGATCACCGAACGACAGGTGACGGCGCTCCACGAAGTGGCGATGGTGGGGCGGGTGCGCCGCTCCCGCTACGAGAAGGCCGAAGCGATCAACACCCAGCAGGCGACGCGTGACCTGCAGGCGCTGACCAAGGCCCAGCTACTCACCGCCGTGGGCCGGACGAAGGGCCGCCATTACGTCGCCGGGCCGCGGTTCCCGGAGCGGGTGCTGGCCACCGCCCGGCGACACCACACCATCCGCAACCCGTACGCCACGTAGCGGCACCATTCAGCGCCATGGGCGCACCACCTGGGTCATCTCGGCGTCGGCGTCGAGGTCCGGGGCGGGCGCGGGGCGGCGTGCGGTGTCGCTGATGCGGATCAGGATGCCGACGAGGGCCCAGTTGGCGATGACGGAGGATCCGCCGTACGCCAGGAACGGCATCGTCATACCGGTCAGCGGGATCAGGCCCATCACACCGCCGGCGACGACGAAGACCTGCAGCGCGAACGCGCCCGACAGGCCGATGGCGAGCAGCTTGCCGAACGGGTCGCGGGCCGCGAGGGCGGTGCGTACGCCGCGCTCCACGATCAGGCCGTAGATCAGCAGGATCGCCATGATGCCCGTCAGACCCAGTTCCTCGCCGAAGGTGGCAAGGATGAAGTCGGAGTTGGAGGCGAACCGGATGAGGTCGGAGCGGCCCTGGCCGAGGCCGGTGCCGAGGGTGCCTCCGGAGCCGAACGCCCACAGCGCCTGCATCGACTGCTCGGTGTGACCGGCCACGTTCTGGCGGCTGAGCATGTACTCGTGCATGGGGTCTAGCCAGGCCTGGACACGTTGCTGAACGTGCGGCTCGAAGGAGGCGACACCGACGGCTCCGGCCGCGGACATCAGCAGACCGAAGACGATCCAGCTGGTCCGCTCGGTGGCGACGTACAGCACGATGACGAACATTCCGAAAAACAGCAGCGACGTGCCGAGGTCGGTCTCGAAGACGAGGATCAGGATCGAGAGGAACCAGACGACCAGGATCGGGCCGAGGTCGCGGCCGCGCGGCAGGTACAGGCCCATGAAGCGGCGGCTGGCCAGGGCCAGCGCGTCGCGCTTGACCATCAGAAAGCCGGAGAAGAAGACCGCGAGCACGATCTTCGCGAACTCACCGGGCTGAATGCTGAAGCTGCCGACGCGGATCCAGATCTTGGCGCCGTATACGTTGGCGCCCAGGCCCGGGACCAGCGGAAGCAGCAGCAGGAACAGCGCGCCCACCATGGATATGTAGGTGTAGCGCTGCAGGACGCGGTGGTCCTTGAGGAATATCAGCACCACGATGAACAGCGCGACGCCTATCGCCGTGTACATCAGCTGCCGTGGCGCGGCTGTTCCCGCCTGCTTGATCGACTGCAGCAGCTCGGACTGGTCCAGCCGCCAGATGACGACCAGGCCGAGCCCATTCAGCAGCGTGGCCAGCGGCAGCAGCAGCGGGTCCGCGTACGGCGCGGACTTCCGTACGACGAGATGGGCGAAGCCGGCCAGCAGGCCCAGGCCCAGGCCGTAGCTCAGCAGGCCGGACGGCATCTGGTTGTTGATGGCCAGGCCCACGTTGGCGTAGGCCAACACCGGGATGACGACGGCGAACACCAGCAGCGCGAGCTCGGTGTTGCGGCGGCTCGGCGCGCCGATCGTGGACGTGTGGTGCGTCGGCGTGTTCGTAGCACTGCTCATCGTGTGACAGGGCCTCTCACGGCTGACCGCACAGCGAGCCGACATCCCCTGCTCTTCCTTCGAGAAGCCGGGGGTGGAAGTGGGTGCGGTAGCGGTCTTGGGATGTCGTTTTAGACGTGAAGGAAGCGTGTGTGGTTCCTGTGGTGCCCGTGGTCGGCCGGTCTTGCCCTGGCCCGTCCTGGTGGGTTCTGGCGAGCCGTGTCAGCGATGCCGCTGAACAGTGTGCGTCCCTGGGCATCGCTGAAGATGGCGGTCTTGTTGGTGTTTTGCTTCTTCTTGCCGGACACGAACGCCTTGCGGCCGGGGCGGCCGACGCGGGGCGACGGACCTGCACCTCGGTGCCGTGTGCCGTCGATTCGCAGCTCGACGCCTTCAACTCGTGGGCCAGCGCCGCGTGCGGGAGACCCAGCCGCAGATGCACCAGCGTGATCAACAGCTGGTTGGTGAACACCAGGCGCTGCCTAGTACTCCAGTGGCAGATCGCGATCTTGCTGCTGCTCCGCGGCGAAGCCGTGGAGGTAGAGGTCGCGAAGGACACCGAGTTCGGCACCGTGGTGAGCGGCTTCGTCCAGGGCATGGAGGGCCAGTAGTAGGTAGCTCTCGTGACCGTAGGCGCCAGCGCGGGGGCCCATGGGCTGGAGGAGACGGTCATCGCCGAGGGATTCGACTCGGGTTCGGAATCGGGACCAGTCATTGGTCAGCATCTGGACGCCTTCGGTCGCCGTGCCCGGCCACACGTGCCGGTCACCGCTCTGCGATTCGTCCTCAAAGAAGCGGCCGTAGCCGCGCAGACAGTCTGCTCCAATGTGCCAGATGCGCCAGGCGATCGTCGTGAACGGCGCCGCACGGGCATCGCCTGCGGGCCGTGGGTCGGCACGGAACACGCCGTTCGTATCCGCCCGGAGCGTCATGCACGAGGCAACGGGCTCCCAGTGGTATTCGGCGTCGGTGATGCCGTCAAGGCGAGCCAAGGTTCTGGAACGTACGTCGTCAAAGGTTTCGAGCAGATCTCGGGTGACGGGGCCGGGCGAGGCCATTGGCACCTCCAGGTTCGCCGACAGGTGCGGCCACCGTTGACAGCGTAGACCCTGCCCGCTGGCAGGAGGCGTTCGAGGGCCTGATGGACTGGAAAGCGGGCCGGTTTGCGCGTGTTGAACTCCGCTGACGGATAAGGCGGTCGGTTCTCGCAATGCTCGCGGCGTGTTCTTCGAGCAATTCGCCGAAGTGCGCGCGAGAGACCCCGGGCAGGGCAGGATGCGAGCAAGCCACACAAGCCCAGGAAAGCGTCACAACTCACCCCAGCCGTACGGCCGTTGCCATGTCACGGGTCGGCCAGCAATTCCGCTCCTCAAACGGGCAAGGCGCCTGCCGTGATCCATGTCGTGCGCACACAGATCACATCGGCCGGGATGACCGACATCCACCAGGTTCTCGCTGATCACCACCGATACTGGGTAGACCGCGACCTTCGGCCCCTGCACCTTCTGGCCCCGGTGCAAGAGTTCGGCGAAACCTGTCTGGTCGCCCGAGCCGAGGACGGAATCCACGGGTACGTCATCGGATTCGTCACCCCGACCGGCGCCGGGTACGTACACCTGATCGCTACTCGGGACCTCCGAGGATGCTCCGGCCTTCGGGCCGGGGAGGAATCGGCTCCCTGCGGAGCAGGGCAGTTGAAGAATAATCGCTGTCAGGGTGATTGGTCGTCTGTCGAGATGTTGCCGCGCCCGGCCTCGAGCCGGTGCAGGATTTCGGAGTTGAGGGATCTGCGGGCCGATTTGGCCTGAGTGGTAAGCCACTCGTGCAGGTCGGCGGGCAGGCGGAGTGTGATGCGTACTTCGTGTTCCATGACCGAATTGTATTGGTAGAATGGTGGTATGACGACACCGAAGTTATCGGAGGGTGCCGGGCATGCCCGGTACACCTACCGGCTTCGCGTGTCGTCGTCCGCCCAGGCTGCCCTGCTTGCCGAGTGGGACCGTTGTCGCTGGGTGTGGAACGAATGCGTCGCTAAGTCCCGTACCGTGCACGCCCACAACCGCAAGCACCCCGCGGACAGGCTGACGTGCGGCCCGGCGCAGCTCGACAAGATGCTGACCGACGCCCGTGCCCGCACGCCGTGGCTGGCTGAGGGCGCCTCGGTGCCGCAGCAGCAGATCATCCGGGACTTCGCCAAGTCCCGCTCCAAGGCGCTGAAGGACATCGACACACGCCTGCCCATGCGGCAGCGCGCCGGGATGCCCAGGCCGAAGAAGAAACGCGAGGCGCTGCCCACGCTGAACTACACGCAGCGCGGGTTCCGGCTGAAGGACGGCCGCCTCCACCTCGCGGGCGGCATCAGCCTGACCGTGGTGTGGTCCCGCGAACTGCCTGCCGCACCCACCTCGGTGCGCGTATACCAGGACGCCGTGGGCCACTGGTACTGCTCCTTCGTCGTCGCCACCGAAGTCCAGCCCCTCCCAAAGACGGGCGCCGTCCTCGGCGTGGACTGGGGCGTGAAGGAGACGGCCACCACCACATCCGACGCCCACGACCTCCCCCACCCACAGCACGGACGCAAGGCCCAGGCAAAACTGACCCGGTACGACAAGATGGTGGCACGCCGCAAGCCGAAGAAAGGCCAGGCTTCCTCGAAAGGCCACCGTGAAGCGAAGAAGTCACGCGCCAAGGTCTACGCGAAGACCGCCCGGCAGCGGCAGGACACGGCCCGCAAGTGGGCCAAACGCGTCGTACGCGACCACGACGCCATCGCCGTCGAAGACTTCCGACCGAAGTTCCTCGCCAAGACCACCATGGCCCGCAAAGCCGCCGACGCGGCAATCGGCGCCACCAAGACCGCCCTGACCGAAATGGGCCGCAAACACGGGCGCGACGTGCACCTCGTACACCCCGCCCACACCACCACGGACTGCGCAACGTGCGGAGCGAGAACCAAGCACGCACTACCACTGTCAGAACGCACCTACACCTGCACCACGTGCGGAACCGTCTCACCAAGAGACAAGAACTCCGCCCGCATAATGCTCGTCCGGGCTGGTCTCAACCCGGCTGGTACTGACGGCACAAGACCACCGGGGGCGCTGCTCCCGGAGGCAGCCTGAGCCAGGAATCCCCTCCCCTTCAGGGAGGGGAGGATGTCAAGTCACTCGGAAACACCGGCTCGATCGCATTCCATCGCCGCCTCGGCTTCGACGCGAAGACCGTCGATGACTACAACGGCCCCGGCCAAGCCATGGTCGTCTTTCATCGCATTCTGCCGTTCGACGCAGTGCAGCCCTGAACGACCAGCCGCCCCCTCGCCGGCAATCGCTCCCCAGGTCGGTCTCGCCGGCTCGGGCGGAATTACGTACCGCGCCCGCGAGCTGGGGGCTTTCGGAGCTGGAGGAGGCTGCGGTGCTCGTGCTCTCCGAGTTGCTGACCAATGCCGGGCAGCACGCCCGGGTCCCGGGGAGGGAGATCGAGACCCGGTTCCTGCCGGTGGCCGATGACGGGGTGCGGATCGAGGTGCACGACGCCTCGGACGTGGCGCCGCAGATGCATGAGCCGGAGCGCGGCGCGTGCGGCGGGCGGGGGCTGGTCCTCGTGGCCGCGCTGGCCGAGCGGTGGGGTTACGGGCGCGGCGCGGGCCGGGAAAGGTCGTGTGGGCCGAGCTCGCCCCCGTTAAACTCGGCCCATGACCTCCGTACCGTGCCGAAACTGGTGGCGCTCCTCCTAGGAGCGGCCACCTCCATCTGCACGGAACAGGGCCGTTCGAAACGGACGGCCCTGTTCTCTGCCCTCGTACGGGTACGGATGCCGATCCCGGCGGGCCGTCCTCCACGCAACCAGCACCCGCGAGGAGAGAGCCCCCATGAACACAGCCACTGACACCGTCACACCCAGTGTCGCCGCACCCGCCCAGCGGCGCAGCGCCGAGCTGGAGGAGCAGATCCGGCAGGCCCCGGAACGGTTCCGGGTGATGACCGGGGACCGGCCCACCGGGCCGCTGCACCTCGGGCACTACTTCGGCACCCTTCACAACCGCGTCCGGCTCCAGGACCTCGGGGTGGACGTTTTCGTGATCATCGCCGACTACCAGGTGCTCACCGACCGGGACGTCGCCGACCGGCTCACCGAGCACATGGAGGGGATGCTGCTGGACTACCTGGCCGTCGGGATCGACCCGGCCCGCTCGACGGTCTTCAACCACAGTGCCGTGCCCGCGCTCAACCAGTTGATGCTGCCGTTCCTGAGTCTGGTCTCCGTCGCCGAGCTGAACCGCAATCCCACCGTCAAGGACGAGATCGCGCACTCCCGGCAGTCCGCCGTCAGCGGGCTGATGTTCACGTATCCCGTCCACCAGGCCGCCGACATCCTGTTCTGCAAGGGGAACCTCGTCCCCGTCGGGCAGGACCAGCTGCCACACCTCGAAGTGACCAGGACCGTTGCCCGTCGCTTCAACGAGCGGTACGGGGCGGTCTTCCCGGAACCGGACGCGCTGCTCTCCGCCGCGCCGCTCCTCCTCGGCACCGACGGCACCAAGATGAGCAAGAGCCGGGGCAACTCCATCGCGCTGGGTGCCGACGCGGACGAGACCGCCCGGCTGATCAAGGGCGCGAAGACGGATGCCGAGCGGTACATCACGTACGACCCCGAGAACCGGCCCGGGGTGTCCTCGCTGGTGCTGCTGGCGGCGCTCTGTCTGGACCGCGATCCGCACGCCGTGGCCGAGGAGATCGGCGGCGGGGGTGCCGCAGCCCTCAAACGAACGGTGACCGACGCCGTCAACAGCCGGATGGCGCCCATCCGGGCCCGGCGGGCGGAGTACGCGCAGGACATGGCGTACGTACGATCGTTGCTCCGGGCCGGCAACGAGCGCGCCAATGAGATCGCCGAGGCGACGCTGGACGAGGTGCGGGGGGTGATGGGCGGCGCGCTGTAGCGGCGGGCGGTCAGGTGGTGGTTTCAGGCCAGGCGCCCCGGGCCGCCACCTCCAGGATCAGTGCCGCGATGTTCCAGGCGTCGTCCGCGCCGCTGTGGTGGCGGCCCTCCAGGGGGAGGCCCGCCACCTTCAGGGCCTGGGCCATGCCGGGGCGCTTGCGCAGGCCGTGGGAGGCGGTGAAGGGGATCTTGGCGTTGGTGTGGCGGTGGCCGAACGGGTACGGGGTGCCGGTCGCCCGGCACTGGCGGGTGAACTGGTTGCGGTCGTAGTCGCCCCAGCTGGCCCACGGGCGTGCCCCGGCCCGGTGCTCGGCCGCCAGCAGTCGGCAGGCGTCGGCGAAGGGGAGGCCCGTGCCCACCTCGGCCTGGGTCAGGCCGGTCAGTTCTGTACAGAACGCGCTGACGGTGGACCGGGCCGGGCGGACCAGGATCCGGTGGCGCGCCACCCTCTCCGCCGACCGCAGGTCGACGACCGTCAGCCCGATCTCGATGATCTCGCTGACCGCCCCGGGCGGCGGTTGTCCGTCCCAGCAGGTCGCCTCGATGTCGATGACGTTCAGGAGTTCCGGTTCCGGTCCTGTTTCCATGGAGGGAGGGTAGGGACCGGGGACGCGGGCCGGCACCCGGATTTCGCGGGCCACACGGCCACCCGTGGCTCAGCGGTATGTCAACGAGCCGTGCCTGCGCAGCAGTTCGGCCAGGCCCCGTCGCGTCGCCGCGATCACCACGCGGTCCTCGGGGCGCAGTACGTACCCGGGGTCCACGTGCCAGACCAGGCCCGACGGGCGGTCCGGGGCGGCGGGGGTGGCCGTGGTCAGGTCCGGGCGGCGGTGCTCCGGCGGGGTGGCGTCCAGGGCGAGGACCCGCCAGGCGCCCGCCCGGAACGCCTGCTCCACCGTGCGGCCCTCCAACTGCGAATGCCCCGCGACCTCGACCGCCGCGAACAGCATCACCTTGCGCTCGACCGGGATCGCGCCCAGGATCTGCCGACCCATCATGGCGACCGCGAAGGACGGAGCGGCCAGGTGGGAGACGGACCGGGAGCGGGTCAGGGCCTGTGGGTGGGCGGTGCGCAGGGTGCGGTAGACGGCGGTGGCGAACTCGTCGTCGAACAGGCGCAGGGCGACACGCAGGTCCGGCTTGACCGAGCGGGCGCAGAGGGCCGCCTCCAGGTTGGTGGTGTCGATGCTGGTCAGGGCGAGAAGCGCGCGGGAGCGCTGAATCTTCGCCGCCTCCAGCACGCCCTCCTGCGTGACGTCACCGAGGACCACCGGTACGTGCAGCCGCCGGGCCACGGGGATTCCGCGTGCGTCCGGGTCGTTCTCCACGCACACCACGGGTATACCGAGCTCACGCAACCGGACGAGGACCCGCGTACCGATCTTGCCGAGGCCGAGCAGCACCACATGGCCGGAGAGCCCCCGTGGCGGGCGGCGCAGGGAAGACGCCGTACGGAGCGACCCGAAGGCCTCCAGGACGCCCGCCACGAGCAGGGGCAGCAGCAGCAACCCGGCCACACCCGAAAGGAGTTGGATCACTTGACGGGCCATGGGGTCGCCGATGGCCGGGTCGCCCATCGCGAACAGGTCCAGCAGCGTCAGATACGCGGCGTGCACCGGATGGTCGCCGGTGGTGAGCGTCGAGGCGACGGCGAGGCCCACGACGGCCAGGCCGACGCCCAGCGCCGACCAGCGCAGCCGCCGGGAGAAGAACTGGCTGAGCGGTGCGCCCCTGCCGCCCATCCGGGGCGGCGGACCGGCCGGGGCCGCCTGGCTGACCGTCTCCAGGACGATGGAGCCGCGGCCCGTCGCCGCGGCCACCTGCCGCTCGTCGGGCAGGAGTTGTGGGCCCTCGTCGCCGCTGCTGTCGGAACCTTCGGCGCCCGCCGGGTCATGGGTGGTGGAGGAGAGCAGTGCGAGGGTGCACAGGCCGGGGTCGGCGATCCGGCCGTCCTCGGGCGGGGTGCGTTCGGCGGCGCGCAGCAGCAGGCCCTCCGCCTGGATGACCTTGCTGGAGCCGGTGAGGGCGGTCGCCGCGAGTGCGGGGGCGGCGGTGTCGGCGTCGGAGAGGACGGTGGTGGAGGTGTCCAGCGCAGCCGGGTCGAGGCCGGGCACGGCGACGGCGGCGGCCTGGTCGAGCAGGGTCTCCAGATACTGGCCCAGCTTGCGGTTGTAGAGCCGGATGACCAACCGGACCCGGGGGTTGAGGCGGCGGGCGGTCAGCGCGGCGCGGATGTTGCGCTCGTCGTCCTCATAGACCAGGGCCAGTGCGGCGGCCGATTCGACGCCCGCTTCCTCGAAGGCCTCGTCGGAGGGTTCCGGGGCTTCCAGGATGCGCACCGCTTCGACTCCCGCGTCGGTGTCGGAGCTGTCGGCGGTGGTGGCGGTCCCGTTGCCTCCGTTGCCCAGGTTGCGGTTCATCGCCGCTGACATCCGCCCGAACAACGTTGCCGTCCGGCCGCGTTGGGTCAGCGGCAGCTCCGGGCGGCGCGGGTCGCGTCCCGGCGGGAGCAGCAGCGTGACCCGCTCCCCGTACACGTACCGCAGTTCCACCGCCAGTCGCCGGGCGAGTGCGTCGTCGCCGCAGACGACCATGTGGCCGCTGGAGGGGGAGCGTTGGGGCTGCTGGGGAAGTGTGGACACGAAGCCCAGCATGCCTTGCCCACCTCCGATGTTCGACCGGTCCGGGCTGGTCAGTGATCTTCGTGTGCAGGGGTGTGCGGGGCCGCATGACGGGGCGTCGGGCCAGTGGGCAGATGGCGCGGGTCCGCCACCCGGACGATCGCCGACTCGACCGCCGCGATCCGGTCAGCGAGCAGCCCCAGCGCGGCGACGGCGCGCGTCACCGGGTCGCCGTCCGGGCCGCCGAGCGCCTGCGTGCGTACGTAGGAGGCGGTGATCGCGGACCAGCGCCCGGCCTGCTCGGCCGTGAGCCGGCCGCGCAGTGCGGCGAGCTTCAGCAGGTTGGACTCCGCGCCCGTGGTCAGCGTCTGCGCCTCGCCCGCGTAGTGGTCGTCGATCACGGCGAGGAGTTCCGCTTCGTTCATCACCGGGACGATCCGCTCGGCGATCTTGTTCATGTTGCGGTACGAGCCCTGCAGCCGGAACGGCGGCTCGGTGCGCGTCGCGTCCGTCTGCGCGGCCGAGGCGATGTATGCGGAGTTCACGGCCAGGACCGCGTCCCGGGCGGTCAGCAGGTGGCGCAGGACGGAGACGATCCGGTCCACCTCGGCGGGTGTGTACGGGTGGTCGAGCCGGTCCGCGCGGGCGTCCGGTTCGGTGCCGGAGGCGAGCCGTACGAACAGGGCGAGATCGTCGCGGGAGCGCCCGGCGAGCGGCGCGAGCACCGGGTTGGCGGTCAGCGCGTTCTCGATGAAGCTCAGCGCGAAGACGTCCTCGCGGCCGCTCAGCACCTCACCGAGATTCCACACGTCGGCCCGGTTGGCGAGCATGTCGGGGATATGGAACCGCTGGCCCGACTCGGTGTACGGATTGCCCGCCATGCACACCGCGAACCGCTTGCCCCGCAGGTCGTAGCTGCGCGGTTCGCCGTCGCGTACGCCCTCGATCCGGCGGGTGGCGTCACAGAGCGGAATGAACTTCTGAAGCAGTTCGGGCGAGGTGTGCTGGATGTCGTCGAGGTAGAGGAGCGTGTTGTTACCCGTCTCCAGGGCGAAGTTGATCTTCTCGATCTCCTGGCGGGCGGTCGCGGTGCGCGCCTGGGCCGGATCCAGGGAGGTCACGTCGTGGCCGAGGTTCGGTCCGCTGATCTTGACGAGGACCAGGCCGAGCCGGTCGGCGACGTACTCCATGAGCGTCGTCTTGCCGTAGCCGGGCGGCGACACGAGCAGCAGCAGGCCCTGCGAGTCGGTGCGCCGGTCGGCGTCCGCGGTGCCGATCTGCTTGGCGAGGCTGTCGCCGATCAGCGGCAGGTACACCTCGTCCAGGAGCCGGTTGCGGACGAACGCCGACATGACACGCGGCCGGTGGTCGTCCAGCCGCAGCCGGGCGCGCTCGGTGGTGACGAGTGCGGTGCGCAGACGCTGGTAGGCGCGGAATCCGGGGACGGCGGTGGTGCGGAACTCTGCGGTGCGGGCGAGGAGTTCGTCGAGCCGGACGGTCATCCGGCCCCGGTCGATGCGCGGATGGGTGCCGAGCAGCCCGTCGACGGTCGCGGTGAGCGGCGCCTCGCACTCGTACCGGTCGAGCAACCGCTCCGGGCAGAGCTCCACGGCGACGGCCTCCGCCAGATCGCCCGCGTCGAGTTCCGTGCCGCTTGCGGCGGCGTACGCGGCGAGCCAGCCCTCGACGAGCTGGCGCCGGGCGGGCAGATCGTCGTGGAGGGCGGCGAGGTCCTCGTCGTACGCCGAAGAGCCCGTCGTACGGCGGAACTTGTCCAGGAACGTGCGGGTAGCGGCGCTCGTGACGAATCCGGCCGGGCCGCTCGTCAGCTCCTCGAAGAGGTACGCGGCGACGGCCCGGGAATCGTCGCCCCGGATGACGTCCGCCCACTCCTCCTGAAGGCCGGCAATCGCCGGGGCGAGGCCGAACGTCTCACGGGCGCGGGCCAGCGAAAGGGCCCGCCGGGTCCAGGAGGTGCGCCGGGCCTCGTCCGTCCCGTATGCCCAGAAGAGCTGCGCCGCCGCCCGTACGGCGGGTGGGTGGCGCAGCAGCCCCGCTCCGGCGTGCAGCCGCAGCAAGGCGGTGAGGATGGCGGTGGCGTCCTCGTCGTGGACTCCGCGCTGGTAGCCCTCGTCGTACGCGGCCGCCGCTGACTTGCGTACCAGGGACGTCAGGTCGTCGGCGCTCAGGGCGGCCAGCGTGTCGACGCCGTGTTCGTCGAGGAGCCGGGCGGCCAGGTGCTCGGAGCGGTAGACATGCGGGGACTCGGACGGCAGGGTCCGGTCCCAGAACGGGCGGGTCGCCTCGAACTCCGGGTCGGTGACCGGCGCCCGGTAGTCCGTGCCGGTGAGGGCGAACGCGAGCCGGTCCCCGTGCGGGACGAGCGTCAGGTCGAACGGCTGGGTGTTCACGGCGAACCGGTGCCGGCCGAGACGGACCGTCGCGCCACCGTCCGTGTACAGCTCACTACGGTCACGGAGTGCTCGCCCGGCCTCCTGGCGGGCGGCCAGCAGCCGCCCGTCCAGCTCCTCGGCGCGCACCGGGTCGCCGAGTTCCCGCAGCTCGTCCGCGGTGCGGCGGACCTTGGCGACCATCGGGTCGGAGGCGAAGTAGGTGTGGACGGCGTCCAGGTCGGGCAGGGCGGCCAGCCGCCGGGAGACCGTATCGAGGACCCGGGCCGCCGAATCCGCCAGCCGCTCCGCCCGCCGCGCGCGGGCGTCCTGCAACGTCTGCTTGCGGGCCGAGAAGGCCTCGTAGACCTCCGTCCGCCGCTCGGCCAGCTCGGCGAGGAAGTTGTCGAACTCCGCGAACCGCGACTCCAGGTTCTCCAACTGGAGCAGCAGCCGGGCCAGTTGCTCATCACAGGCGTCCGGGGTGCCCGCCGCGGCCAGGGCCCCCGTGACGGCCTGCCCGAGCAGCGCGAACTCGGCGGCGAACTCGGCGCGGCCCTCGTGGTCCAGGAGCTCGCGCCGACGCGCGTCGAGGGTGGCGCGGGCCCGGTTCACCCCGCCGAGGACCTCCGCGATCCGTTCCAGGATCGACGTACGGACCGTCGCGTCACCGATGTCGAGCCCGGCGACGACATCCGTGACGGTGCTCAGGCCGTCCGTCATCCGCGTCAGCCGGTCGCCGAGCGCCGAGGCGTCCACGACGGTGGTGAGCGCGGACGCCTCGGCGGCCAGGCGCGTGACGTCCTCGTGGTAGCCGGCGAACGCATCGTCCCGGCCGAGGAACGCGGCGGCGCGTTGGGCGGCCGATTCGATGTCGGCCGCCGTGGCAGTGGTCAGTGCGGCGATCCGCTCGGTGTCCGCGTACCGCATCTCGGCGAGTGTCGCCAAATGTCCGTGTGCGTTGCGCAGTTCGGTGAGCTGGGCGACCCAGGCGGCGGCTGAGCGCGGGGCCTCGCCGCGGATGCGGCGGACGAGAGCGTTGAGCCGGTCGGCCGTCTCGGTGAGTGCGTCGGCGGCCTGCCGGGTCAGCTCCTGCACCGTCTCGAATTCGGCCAGGACCTGTTGCGCGGTGGCTCGTAGGTCCGTCAACGGGGCGTAGAGCGCGCCGAGTTCGGGATCGGTCAGCCAGTGGTAGCGGTCGGTGGCGCGGGTGCAGTCCGCGACCAGCTGTGCGTACACGGCGGCGGTCGGTGTCGTCTCGGCGGCGCTGTGCGCGAGTGCGAGGCAGTCGGAGATGCCGCGCACCAGATCGGCGTTGCCGACCCGGGCGAGCGGACCGGTCCCGGCGGGGCGGGAGGCGGCGTGGGTGTCGGAGACGTACGGGGTCCGCCAGCGCTGCAACGGGTGGACCCGGGCCGGTTCGTCGCCCGTGGCGGTACCTCGCAGGAGGACGAGCGTGCCGTCGTCGAGCAGGGCGTGGCCGCGGCCCTGGAGGGGGGTGGCGACCTCCTGCCGGATCAGGTTGTAGGGCAGGAGCAGACTGCGGCCGTCGTCGGGGGAGCGGAAGACGTAGAGGACGTCCTCACCGTTCGGGGAGCGGATCGCGCCCTCGAAGAGCGGGGCGGTGAGCGGTTCGGCGATGTCGAAGGTCTTGGCGGTGCCGGTGGTGAGGTAGTAGCCGCCGGGGAAGATGATCCCCTGGTCCTCCGGTAGCCGGTGGCAGGCGGGCCCGATGAGGTCCAGCCGCAGGACCGTGCCGAGCAGGGTGTTGAAGACCAGATGCCGCCAGGACTCCTCGTTGTACGGGCGGACGCGGAGCAGGATCAGCGGGCCGATCACGGCATGCTCGACATCCGCGTCGGCGAGGGACTGGAGGGGTTCGGTGACCGGCTCCTCGTAGATCCCGTCCGGGGTGTCGGTGTTGTTGACCGTCTTGACGGTGAGGGTGCCGCCGAGCGTGTCGACGAAGAGGACGGCGCCCGTGCCGTCCCCGTCCCCGCCGACGGCGATGTGCGGGTGCCGGCCGAGGACGTGGGACTCGCGGCCCGCGACGGTCCAGGTGAAGTCGTGCGACGGCGGGAAGATGTGGTCGCGGTCGCCGCGCGCGTCGAGGAACGCGCCGGGCGAACCGTCCGGGGCGAGCGCCCAGCGCAGTACGCGGATACCGTCGGCGCTCTCGCCGGTACGGAAGACGGCGAGCAGCCTGCCGTCCACCCGGCGCAGCCGAAGGAGCCGGGCGTCGCGGTAGTAGCGGTGGAGGGCGGTGAATTCGCGTACGAAGGCTTCGTCTTCGAGCAGGCCGCCCTCGCCGCAGGGCGTCTCCTCCAACTCGGGCCCGTACAACGCGAGTACGTCACCGACATCGGCCGTTTCCACTGCCCCGGGGCCCCGTTCGAAGCCGAACAGAAGCCGGCCGCCGACGGCCACCAGATCGCGGGGGACGCAGGCCTGCTCGGTACGGATCTGCTCGGTGCCGGTGAGCCGGAGCTCGGTCGACCCGAACTCCTGCGTGCGTCGCGCGTTGAGCGCCTCGGCGCGGCTCGCGAGGTCGGCGGCCTGGGCGGTCAGCCTGCGGCGCAGCACGTCGTAGGTCCCCGCGTCCACATCGCCGCCGGGCGGCGCGGTGAGTGTGGTGTCGGTGTCCATGCGTACGGCTCCCTACGAGGTGTGTGGTGCGGGTTGCGCGCCCTTCGGCCGCGCTGTGTCGTCAATCGCCGGACGGGCTCACCTGCTCTATGTGCCGCGCCCGTCCGACGATCGGAGTTCGCGCTACGCGACCGGTGTCCCGTTCCGGGGGGCGGGTACGTCACCGGCGCCCGCCCCGGTGACCGCGGAGACCGGTACGTCCGCCAGGCCCAGCTCCTGGACCACCGTCAGCAGTTTCTGCACCTGTCCCGGCGCGACCCCCGCCCCCGGCGCCCGCATCATCCGCATCAGCAGCGCCGACACCGTCAGGTTCCGCACGTCGCCCGTCGATACGGACCCCAGCACCCGCGTCAGATCGTCCGTGAACGACGACGTGCCGTTCAGCCACGGCCCCGCAAGTGCCTTCGCCGTGTCCGAGTTCTCGACGAATCCGTCGAAGCTCTTGCCCATCGCGATGGACGAGACGAGCCGGTCGAAGAAGACCGACTCCCCGCC
Organism: Streptomyces sp. NPDC001832; assembly: GCF_040297265.1. Taxonomy (NCBI): domain Bacteria; kingdom Bacillati; phylum Actinomycetota; class Actinomycetes; order Kitasatosporales; family Streptomycetaceae; genus Streptomyces; species Streptomyces sp. NPDC001832. Next base: position 14,109 of record NZ_JBEOYU010000050.1, on the reverse strand, counting down.
GACGATGTCGATGTCGGCGTTCTCCAGCCCCGTGGCCAGCACCGTCGCCTGGGCCTCGGCGACCTGTCGCTGCGCTTCGAGTGCGGCCAGCCGGATCTCCTTCTCCGCGGTGAGCCGCAGCCGGTACTCCTCGTGGCCGCGCGACGCGTCATCCAGCGCCGCCATCGCGGCCGCCTTCTCGGTGAGCCCCGCCGCCTCGGCCTTCAGCTTCTCGCCGATCATCGCCGCGTCGGCCGTCGCCTGGGCCTGCGTACCCTCCGCTGCCGCGAGCGCCTTGAGCCTGGACCCCTCCGCCTCGGCCTTGAGCCGGGCGGACGCGGCCTCGGCCTCGGCGAGACCGGCCTTCTCGATGACATCGGCCTCCGCCTCGCGCACCTGGATCTCCGCGAGACCGGGCGCAGCGGCCTCCGCCTGGATGCCCTCGGCCAGCCGCAGCTTCGCCTGGGCGTCCAGGTCCGCGGTCTTCAGCCGGGCCTCGGCGAGCGTCAGCTGCTCGGCAGCCAGGTGGGTGGCCGCCGCCTCAGCGGCCTCCGCGGCCTTGATGTCCTTGACCAGCTTCTCCTGAGCCTCCGCCTCGGCGGCGATGATGACCGACCTGCGGGTGCGCTCCGACTCCTCGACGGCCCGCAGCGTCTTGATGGACTCCTCCTGCTCGGCGACCGTGCGGTCCACGGCGATCCGCTCCCGGATCACATCGGCGACCTCGCGGCGCTCGGCCTCGACCTCCTTCGCCGCGGCGATCCGGCTGAGTTCGGTCTGCCGCTCGCGCCCGATGACCTCGATCAGCCGGTCCTTCTCGATGCGCTCGTTCTCCACGGCGATGACGCGCTCACGGTTCTTCTGCGCGACGGCGATCTCCCGGGCCTGGTTCTCGCGCTGGATTCCGAGCTGCTCCTCGGTACGGATGAACGCGGCCTGGGCGCCGAGCCGTTCCTCCTCCTGGACCTGGGCGGTGGCGGCCTCCTCACGGGCGCGCAGCGTCTCGACTTCGCGGCGCTGCTTGATCTCGGCCTCGGCCTGCCGGCGCTCCAGCTCCAGAATGGTTTCGCGGGCGTCGACGTTCTGCCGGGTGATCTCCTTCTGCTCGGTGCGCTGGTACTCGTTGGTGCGTACGTGCTCGATCGCCGTCAGTTCGGTGATCTTGCGGATGCCCTGTGCGTCGAGGATGTTGGCGCCGTCGAGCTGCGTCATGGGCGTCTGCTCAAGGAAGTCGATCGCGGCGTCGTCGAGGTGGTAGCCGTTCAGGTCGGTCCCGATGACCCGGATGATCCGGTCCCGGAACTCCTCGCGCTTGGTGTACAGATCGACGAAGTCCAGCTGCTTGCCCACGGTCTTGAGCGCCTCGGCGAACTTCGCGGCGAAGAACTCCTGGATCGCGACCTTGTCGCTGGCCCGCTCCGTACCGATGGACTGGGCGACCTTGATGACGTCCTCGACGGTCTTGTTGACGCGTACGAAGAAATTGATGTGGATGTCTGCGCGGATGTTGTCCTGGCAGATCAGGCCCTCGCGCCCGGTGCGGCGGATCTCGATGGTCTTCACCGAGATGTCCATGTACTCGGCCTTGTGCAGCACCGGCAGGACGACGGCCCCGGTGAAGGTGACATCGACCTTCTTGGTCTTGGAGATGATCAGCGCCTTGCCCTGTTCCACCTTGCGGAAGAGCCGGCTGATGACGAGAAGCAGGGCGACGGCGATGAGCAGGACAACGGCTACGAGCACACCGAAGCCCAGGGTGATGGCATCCATGACAGTCCTTGACGGCTGGTGAGGAAGATGGAGAGGGGAGAGGTTTCCGCCCGGATCGTCGGGCGGTTACGGCGACGCGGCTGCGAGAGACGGGACGGTCAGCCGGAGCGGCGCGGAGTCCGGCGCGCACCTGAGCGGGTACCCGGGCGCGGGCTCATGCGCGGCTTCGGAGGTCCCGGGTCCAGCGCCTTGTCGTACGGCGAGACCCAGAAGAACTCGCCTTCGTCGTCGTAGGCGTACAGGAGGCCCGCACTGCCCGAGGTGAGAACCGCGTCGTTGGTCGGACCGAGCAGTCTGACCTGGACGATCGCGGTGGAACCGTCGGCCGCCGCGACCTCGGCCTGGCCGAAGTCGGAGCTGACGGAGCCGGTACGGACCGTGCAGATGCGGCCGAGGAAGTCCTGCCGTGACGGAGGAGGCTCGTCCGGGAAACGCCGGCGCACCAGGCGTACCAGCATCCGCGTCACGGCCCAGGCGATCAGCAGCGCCCCGGCGAACACGGCACAGGCGAGCCCCGCCCGGGTGATGCCGGTGACACCACTGCGGTGCAGCAGGACCGTACCGGCCAGGCTCGTGAACCAGCCGACGACGACCATCACGGACACCGAGACGGTGACCGGCACCCCGCCGATCCCGGCCATACCGGTGTCGAGGTCCCCGTCGAAGGAGTGGTGGTCTGCCGCACCAGCCAGCACGAGAAGCCAGAAGAAGACGACCACGACCAGCGCGGCGCCGAACAGGACGGCGGGAAAGGCGGTTGCTGCGCTCAGGAAATCCTGCATCGGCTTACCCCCTGATTCTTTGCGGGCTGTCCGGTGGTGACCCCGGTGCTGCGGCACCGCCCAGAGCGGTGCCGCAGCAGCCGGGTCTCCCCCGTATCCCCCGTATCCCCCGTGTTCCCCCGGTTCCTGCTGACCGAATCGTGTCACCCGGGGCCGTGGCATCGCACTGCCGGAACCCGGCAATCTTTATACGTGCTTGATGCCGGGCACCGGCACAGCCCGGTATGCGTTGGGTGGGTGTCAACATCGCGTCAGAACTTGAGGAGTGCGCGTGCCGGAGCCGGAGATATCCAACGAGTATCTGGGGGACTATGCCTGCATTCTGGCTGATGTCGCCGCCACCGGCCGCCGGTTGACCCGGGACGAGCTGGACACCCGCCGGCTCCTGGGCCGCGAGGCCGCCGAGGCCGGATTCCAGCTGCGCGCCCTGGTCGGCCTCCATCTCGCGGCGACCCGCACCGCCTGGCCGCAGGCCGCCCCCGCCGATGCCGCGTCCACCAACTCCGTGCTGGCCGCGGTCGAGCAGGCCGTCGACGCCTTCGCCGCGGGCTTCGAGCGGGCCCAGCGGCTCACCGTACGGCGCGAGGAGGCGGCGCGCCGCGAGTTCATCGACGATCTGCTGTACGGGCGCAGCGATCTGGGCAGGCTCGCCGAGCGGGCCACCCGGTTCGGGCTGCGCCTCTCGCGCGCCCACGCGGTCGCGGTGGCGACGGGCCCGGAGGCGTACACGGAGACCGACTCCGTACCGCGCGCGGTCGAGACGGCGCTGCTCACGCGTTTCAGCGGCCGGAAGATCCTGATCACCACGAAGGACGGGCGCCTGGTCTGTATCGCCCCCGGCAGCCAGCCCGATGTCCTGCGGTATTTCGCCAAGCAGTCGCATGTGGCGACGGATGGCGGCCGGGTCGCGGTCGGCCGCCCGCACCCGGGCCCCGGAGGCGTCGTCCAGTCGTACGACGAGGCGCTCGACGCACTCGATCTCGCGGAACGGATGGATCTGGACGATCCGGTGCTGTACGCCGGCGACCTGCTGGTCTACCCGGTGCTGACCCGGGACCGGCAGGCGATGGCCGATCTGGTGCGCAGCGAGCTGGGCCCGCTCCAGCAGGCCCGCGGCGGCGCTGAACCCCTCCTGAAGACGCTCACCGTCTACTTCGACGCGGGCTGTGTGTCCGCCGAGACGGCCCGTCGGCTGTCACTGAGTGTGCGGGCGCTCACGTACCGGCTGGAGCGGATCCATCAGCTGACCGGTTCCGATCCGTCCGACCCGGTGCACCGCTACACCCTGCAGACGGCGGTCATCGGCGCCCGGCTGCTGGACTGGCCGGCCAAGGAGCTGTGATAGCGGGTACCGGCGGCGGGCCCGTATCTCGGACGCGATCTGCGCCGACGAGCCCCGGCTGCCGCGGTGTTGGCCCGTCCGGGCTCTCGGAAGAAAGTGGCCGGAGGTGTGCATCGGGGGAGTAGCACACCTCCGGCCTGCCGGGCACGGACCGGTGGTCAGTCGGTCCGCGGTTGCTCCGGCGGTACGGGGGACCGGGCGGAGCCGGTCCGTGGAGCAGGGGGAGGATCAGAGGTCGAACTCGTGCGGCGGAAGGTCGAGCGCGAAGCACGCCTCCCGAACGACGTCCTGCTCCGACTTGTCGAAGTCGCCGTCGGCGCCGCCGATGACGATGCCGATCTGGATGACGGCACGTGCCTCGGCAGGCTTCTTCTTCGCCTTGCCGATCTCCTGGAGCACGCTGACCTTGCCGAAGGCGAAGTCGGCGGTGAGCTTGTTCACGTAGTCGTTGAAGCGGCGCTGCAGATCGTCCGCCTGAAAGTTCTGCAGAACTTCGTTGGAGGCGATCAGCGAGGCGACACGCTGGCGTTCGGACGGGTCGATGGAACCGTCGGCCGCCGCGACCAGGGCGCACATGGCCATGCTCGCGTCACGGAACGCCCCGCTCTTCAGGTCGTTCTTCTTCGCTTCCAGCTGCGACTGCATCGACGAAGCGGATTCCTTGATCCGATCCCACAGTGCCATGACGTCTCCATACGTTGCGTTGTGTTGCCGGAATGAATTCCAACTCTACAGGCGTGTAAAAGTTAGGGCGGGCTCCCGCTGTGTCGAGGCCGTAAGATGCTGAGACGCCGCGGCATCGCAGAAGGGCGGACCCAGATGGACTCGGCCAGGCCCGGCCACCACCCGCACAACGAACCGCCCCGCGAGGAAGTGCCCGGTCCCCTGTGCCCCGGTCCCGTGTGCCCCGACAGCCGGCCGCTCCGCAGGCGCGGGCACGGCGAACTGGAGGCCCAGGTCCTCGCCGTGCTGCACTCGGCGAACGGCCCCGCGACGGCCGGCTGGGTGCAGAAGCATCTCGACGGCGACCTCGCGTACACCACCGTCATCACAATCCTCTCCCGCCTCTACGCGAAGGGCGCCGTGACCAGGTCCCGCGAGGGCCGCTCCTACACCTGGACGTCCGCCTCCGACGAGGCCGGCCTCGCGGCCCTGCGGATGCGCCGCGTACTGGACGGCGAACGGGACCGGGACGCCGTGCTCGCCCACTTCATCTCGGCCCTGTCCCCCGGCGACGAGGAACGGCTGCGCGCGCTCCTGGCTCGCGCGGCCGCCCCGGACGACGCCCCTGACACGGAATGCCGATAGCGGTCCGCCTCCTCGCCCACCACGACGTCTGACCTCGGTCGGCGAAGGAGACGAACCGGCGGGGAGGTGTGTCGCGGTGCAGGGGTGGGGGAACGGGCGCACCCTGGTAGGGAGGTGATCGTCATGATGCACACAACTGTCGGGTGGCATGTGGACCTGGAATTCGAGGAGGACACCCACCACACCCGCGCGGCTGCCCTGGTTCGGCTTCCGGACGGGAACGAGGTACGGGCCCATGGATATGCGAGCCGTCACCCCTCCGACAAGGATCAGCCGAGGGTCGGCGAGGAGATCGCGGGAGCCAGAGCACTCAATGAGCTGGCGATGAAGATGCTGACGAAGGCGCACGACGAGATCGACGAGGCGTCCGGCCGGACATCGCACCCGCTCACCTGAGCCGCCCAGCGGCTTTCGGCTGTCTGCTGCTGACCCCGGTGGGAGCGGACAGCAGTGGGGGAAAGCTGGGCCCGTCCGGCGAATGCGGACGTGACGGGGCCTGGCTGCGGATGCGCGGCGGGGGCGGGCGGTCGACCATTGATTGCCGGGAAGCGGGACGTCCGCATCCCGTCCCAGGAGGTTGACGTGCAGGCCGATGCGTACGCCGACAGCGGGGTGCCGTTCGACCCCGCGACCCTGGAGGCTTTTGCGGCCTTGGTCGACGGCACCACGGCCGGGGTGGGTGTGCTCGACACGGCGCTGCGGTATCTGTACGTCAACCCGGCCCTCGAAAGGCTCAACGGCATACCGGCTGCCGAACACCTCGGACGCACCGTCTCCGAGGTGCTTCCAGGTGTCGACGCGGGCGAGGACATGATGCGGGCCGTGCTCGCCGACGGGAAGCCCCGCGAGATCACGTCCAGCGGAGTCACCGCCGCAGTGGCGGGCTCGGTCCGGCGGTACTGGCACGGGGCGTACCACCGGCTGGAGATCGGCGGGCGGATCGTGGGACTGGCCGGGATCGTGCTGGAGGTCAAGGCCTCGGACAAGGGACGGCGCGAACTGGAACAGGCGCGGCGGCATCTGACCCTGCTGGACACCGCGGCCACCCGGATCGGCACCACGCTCGACGTGGATACCACCTGTGCGGAACTTGCCGACCTCGTCGTGCCGGGGCTGGCGGACCTCGCCACAGTCGAGGTGTTCCCGCCCGACATCGCCGCGGTACGCCCGGCACCCCCCGGCGTGCTGCGGCTGCGCAGAGCGGCGCTGACGGCGGTGGCCGGGCTGCGCGAGGAGCTGCCGGGGTTCGGGCTGACCGGCGAGTACGTCGACTACCAGGAGGGCGCGGCCGTGCAGCGCTGCCTGGCCGCCAACCAGCCGGTCATGGAGAACCTCACCACCGACGAACAGCTCAGGCGCTCCGCCCCCTCCCCCGAACGGGTCGCCGCCTACCGTGCCCTCGGGATGCATTCGGCGGTCGTCGTGCCCGTCGCGGTACGCAGCCGCCCGCTCGGCGTCCTCGGCCTGATCCGGGCGGGGGACTCACCGGTCTTCACTGACGAGGACGTGGTGGTCGCCCGGGAACTCGCCGGCCGGGCCGCCGTCGATCTCGACCACGCCCGCCGGTTCGCCCACGAGCACGCCATCGCCCTGGAGCTGCAGCGCTCCCTGCTGTCCGAGCCGCGCCCGCCGCACCCGCACATCGAGATCGCCACCCGCTATCTGCCGGCCGACCGGAGCGTGATGGTCGGCGGCGACTGGTTCGACGTCATCCCGTTGCGGGACGGACGGCATCTGAAGGCGATGGGCGACGTGATGGGCCACGGGGTGGAGGCGGCGGTCGCCATGAGCCACTACCGCTCGCTGCTGCGGATGTTCGCCGACGACGAGCTGCCGCCGCACCGCATCCTGGAACAACTGGACCGGGTGGTGGAGCGGTCCGGACTGGACCGGGCCGCTACCTGTCTGCTGGCCGTCGTCGACCAGTACGGCGGGGCGTGCGAGGTGGCGAGCGCCGGGCATCTCCCGCCGGTGCTCATCGACCCGGGGAAGGCAGGAACCAGGGTGTGCGACGAGGTAATGGTGGGCCCGCCGCTCGGCACCGGGTTCGGCGGGTACCGGACGACGCTGGTGGAGTGCGGGCCGGGCTCGGTGCTGTTCCTGTACACCGACGGCCTGGTGGAGCGGCGCGGCGAGGACATCGACATCTCGGTCGCCCGCCTCAGGGAACTGGCCCTGCCCGCGAGCGGCAGCCTCGACGACCTGCTCGATGAGGTCCTCGAACGGTTCGGGCCGGGTGCGGAGGACGACATAGCGGTACTGGCCTCGCGGACCCGCCCCCTCCGCTGATCTCCCCATATGGGTGTAGCCCTTCACGACGGGGGATGCGTAAAGGGCTACACGTACATTATGACTGCTGGTCAGGACGTCATCAACTGACCGAACGTTCAGGGGGTACGGGGCTGCGGCACCCGATCCGCCCCACGCCGGCCCTGCGTCGTGCCGCTCACCGGCCATCTGCTCGACAGCGGGGCGCGGACTGCCGTCAAGCGGCGCCGTACCAACCGGGCGGCGTGACCCCGGGTGCTGCGGCCCTCAGGCGATCATGAAGTCCCCCACAGGCAGGGCGCGTTCGACGATCCTGATGTCGCCGAGCCAGCCGTTCATCAACTGGTCGAGCCTGCCTCCGTACTCGTAGGCGCCGAGCAGCCAGGGCAGGCCCAGGGTGGCGAGACCAGTGGTGCTGGTGGCGGGGTTGCGGGCGACTATGCAGCCGTCGACGTACATCGTTGTGTGCTTCCCGTCGTTGACGACCGCCACATGCCACCACCGTTCACGCAGCAGCTCATGGCTCCAGTTGGTGACGACGCCGGGCTGGTTCAGCGGCGCCGCCGCCCACTGGAGCCCGGGGCCGTCCGATACGGACAGGGTGGCGACAGGCTCCTCCGGATCGCCGGAGGTCTTGCCCGCAGCCCCGAGCGTGCCGCGGCGGCTGAGTACGGCGCCCCAGGCGTTGCGTCCGGCGTCCCAGTCGGCGGGGAGGCGGAGGAAGGCCTCGATGGTGTAACCCGACCTGAACGTCTTGGTGTTTAGCGGTGCGTTGTTCTCCGTACGCAGATACGCGCCCCGCAGCGGGGGCTTCGAGCCGTTGAAGCAGAGGCTGCCGTGGCCGGGCTGGTCGGGGTGGTGGTCGGTGGACCAGCGCAGCGCGTCGGGCGCACTGCCGGGGACGGCTTCGCGCACCAGGTCGTTGCGGTTCCCGGACATATCGGGGACACGCAGGTCGGCGTCGGCGGCGGAACCGTCCTGGTGCGAAGGGGAGTCGAAGCGCCAGTAGGCGACGGTGCCCGGTATCAGCAGCTGCTGCGCCGGACGCGGGCCGCGCACGGGCACGGGCGCGAAGCCCGCGAAGCGCTTCTCGAAGTCGATGGGGACGGCAAAGCAGTCCTGCGGACCAGTCAGTTCGATCTCGCCGCGCTCCAGGTCGTTGAGCTTCTCGCCCGCGCGGCCGAGGACCCACGGGGAGATCGTCTCCACGTCGATGGTGTTCCTGGCCAGGTCGAAGCGGTAGAGGCGGATCATGGCGCTGCCGCCGTAGTAGCGGTTCTGGTAGTTGGTGATGTGCAGATGGACGTCGTTGCCCGCGGTGTTCTTACGGGTGGTGCGCCCGGCGGGCCAGAAGTGGCCGTTGAGGGTGAGGAAAATCTGGTCGTGCCCGGCTATCAGCTCGTCCCACAGATGCTTTCCGTGGCCGGAGAATTCGGCCTCGTCGCCGTCCGCGTCCGCGTACACCAGATCGTGGGTGGTGAGGATGACCGGCGTGTCCGGGTGCTGGGCGATGACATCCTTTGCCCAGGCGAGCCCGGCCGCCGACGGCCGCCAGTCGAGTGCCAGCACCAGCCACTCGCGCCCGGCGGCGCGGAACAGGTGGTACGTGTTGTAGCCGTCCGGGGTCGCCCCGCCGAAGGTCGGAAGGCGCCGCATCCGTTGCGGGCCGAAGGTGTCCAGGTACGGGGTGCGGCCGCGCTGGTCGTCGGTGGACGACTTGATGTCGTGGTTGCCCGCGACGACGCTGTAGCCGACCCGCCGCCGGTCGAGCAGTTCGAATGCCTCGCCGATCGCCGCGAACTCGCCCGCCTGGCCGCTCTCGGTGAGGTCGCCCAGATGGGACAGGAAGACGATGTTCTCGTCGCGCCCGTGATCGAGTACGTATCGCAATGACGCCTCGACCGGCGCCTTGTCGATGCTCGCCCCGTCGAAGAGGTACTGGGTGTCCGGCATGACGACGAGCGTGAATCTGGGGCTCTCGGGGTCCGGCCGCCAACCGGCCGTGGCAGCACCGGTGTTCTGCTCGGTGAGCGCTGCGGCGGGCGTGGTGGACGCGAGCCCCGTGGCTGCGGTCGCGGCACCGGTGAGCGCGGTTGCCCGCAGGAACGTACGACGGCTCGCGCCGGGCAGAAGCGGTCCGTCGGGCTGATGGAGGGGGCTGCACATGGATGTCTCCGCGGAGGACGAACGTCAGGTGATCGTCCGCAAGTTAGCCGCGGGGTGGGGGGAAAACGGCCCGTAGGGGCGACATTCGGGCGAAGACTCCATGAATTGCACGGCGCCGGGGGCGCCCGATCGCCCCCTACGACCACAGCGCCTCGGCGACCGAGACACCGGCGAACGCCGCGCCCAGCCCCGCCACCAGGCTCGCCACCACATTGGCCGCCGCGTAGAACTTCGCCCCGTCCTCGGCCAGCCGCAGCGTCTCGTAACCGAAGGTCGAATATGTGGTGAGCGCCCCGCACAGTCCTGTGCCGAGCAGCAGTTGCAGATGAGAGGAGGCGGCGCCTGCCGCGACCGCGCCGGTCAGCAGGCCCAGGATCAGCGATCCGGTCACGTTGACCACGAAGGTGCCCCACGGGAAGACGGTGTCGTGCCGGGACTGCACCGCCCGGTCCGTCAGATACCGCAGGGGCGCCCCGACCGCCGCACCGACGATCACCAGCAGCCAGTTCACCGGTTTTGCTCCCGGCCGTCGCCGTAGCGGACGACCTCGCAGCTGTCCAGGACGACCAGACCGCCGTCCGCGACCAGCTCTTCGACGAGCGGCAGGAAAGCGCGGATCCGTTCCTCCGCGTCCACGATCACGACCGCCACCGGCAGGTCCTCGCTCAGTGAGAGCAGCCGCTGGGTGTGGATCATCGACGAGGCGCCGAACCCCTCGATCCCGCGGAACACACTCGCGCCCGACAGCCCCGCCTTGTGCGCCCGGTGCACGATCTCCGTGTACACCGGCCTGTGGTGCCACCCATCGGACTCGCCGACGAGGACCGTCAGGCGCAGTGCCCGTTCCGTGTCCGACGTCGTCATGACTGCCTCCACGCCAGTACGCGGCGGGTCGCCCACACCGCACTCCACACCGCCGCGAGGGCCGCGCACAGTGTCAGTCCCAGGTATGCCAGGCCGGCACGGGCCCGGCCGGCGTCGACCAGACGCTCGATGTCCACCGCGTAGGTGGAGAACGTGGTGAACCCGCCCAGCACCCCCGTACCGAAGAACGGCCGCACCAGCCGGTGCGCCGCCCACACCTCGCTGATCAGCACCATGAACACGCCGATCACCGCGCAGCCGACGACATTCACGATCAGAATCGACCAGGGGAAGCCGCCCGGGGCGGTGGGCCAGATCAGCGTGGCCCCGTAGCGGGCACACGCTCCGACTGCACCGCCGAGCGCGACCACCGCGACGACGGAACCTTGGGGATTCCGGGCTCCCATGCGCACATGTCTCCCGCCTGCTACACGCACCAGATTATCGCCGCCGCTCCGACGGAGCGTGTCGGGCCCGTCACGACAAGCCCAACAACCTGCGGTTCTCGTGGGGAACTCGAAGTGCTTTGTTCGACGAACGCAGAGCAGAATCAGTCGCTGCCGGGCGGCACATGTCCGCTGTACTGGGCCTGTGTCAGCAGGGAGATGACCTCCTCGTCGGAAGTCTGCGAGAAGTCCCGGTACCACTCACCGACGGCGAAGAACAGGCGCGGCATGGACAGACACACCACCTCGTCCGCGCACTGCCGCAGCCGCTCGACCGCGTCCGGTGGCGCCACCGGTACGGCCGCCAGCAGACGGGCCGGCTGCTGGGCCCGTACCACCTGGCAGGCGGCCTCGGCCGTGGCGCCGGTCGCGACGCCGTCGTCCACGACGATCACGGTCCGGCCTTCGAGCGGCGTCCGCGACCTGCCTGCGCGATACGTCTCCGCCCGGCGTACGAGCTCCGCCGCCTCGACCCGCTCGATCGCCGCGAGATCCTGCTTCCCGGCCAGGATGTGGCTGACAACGTCCTCGTTGATGACCCGCACCCCGCCCTCGCCGATGGCGCCGAACGCCACTTCCTCGTGGTGCGGCACGCCGAGTTTGCGGACCACGATCACGTCGAGCTGGGCGCCGAGCATCTGCGCCACCTGGAAGGCCACCGGGACTCCGCCGCGGGGCAGCCCCAGTACCACGGGGTTCTCCCGCTCCAGATGACGGAGCGCCTCGGCCAGCTGCTGTCCCGCGTCCGTGCGGTCGGCGAACAGCATGTGTGGTTCACCCCCAAACAGGGGAGAGCAGGGGCCACCACACACGGGAGAACAGGGACCACGTGGGCAACCCACCTGCTTCCCTACTTCGAAACAACCCCATGTGCGGCGGGCGCGCAACTCGGGCAGGGTCGGTTGCATGGAACGAATCGGAGCGGTCCTGATCGACATCGACGGTGTGCTCACGGTGTCCTGGAAGCCGCTGCCCGGCACCGTGGCGGCCATGGAGCGGCTGCGCGAGGCGGGTCTCCCGCTTGCGCTGGTCACCAACACCACCTCCCGCACCCGCGCCTCGATCGCCGAGAAGCTGGTGGGCGAGGGCTTCCCCGTCTGTGCCGACGACATTCTCACCGCCCCCGCCGTCACCGCCGCCCACCTGCGGGAACACCATCCCGGAGCCCGCTGCCTGCTGATCAACACCGGCGACATCCGGGACGATCTGGCAGGCGTGACACTCGTCGACGAGGACGAGGAGGAATCCGGTTCGGCCCATGGCGGGGCGCCGGATGTCGTCGTCCTCGGTGGGGCCGGGGACGCCTTCACCTACGCGGCGCTCAACCGCGCCTTCCGCCATGTGCAGCGCGGTGCCCGGCTCGTCGCCATGCACCGGAGCATGTACTGGCGCACGGCCGCCGGGCTCGACCTCGACACCGGAGCCTTCCTCCTGGGGCTGGAGCGAGCCGCACGCGTCGAGGCAGAGATCACCGGCAAACCCGCCGGGTCGTTCTTCGCCACGGCCCTGGCACACCTCGGCGCCACCGCGTCCCGTGCCCTGATGGTCGGCGACGACATCGAGTCCGACGTCCTGGCCGCTCAGCGCGCCGGGCTCACCGGCGTACTCGTCAGGACCGGCAAGTACCTCCCCGAGACACTCCGGGCGGCCGACGGCACCCCGGACCGTGTGATCGACTCCTTCGCCGATCTACCCGCCCTGCTGGAGCGGCTGCGGGCATGAGAGCCGGGGCGTGAGCCGGGGCCGGACCTTCGTCCCGGCAGGGTCAGGACACCGGGGACGTCCTGGGCGCCTCGCCCTCGGTCGTGTTGACGTCGATCACGCAAAGCGGGGCGCCTACCGAGCCGATTGCCTGTCAGGCTGTCCGAAATCCTGGGTCCAGTAGTTGCCAGGCTGCGCGAGGCCCACGCCGATTTCCTTGAACGAGCAGTCGAGGATGTTGCGCTTGTGGTCGGGGCTGCTCATCCAGCCCGCCATGACGCTCTCGGGGGTGGTGTAGCCGCGGGCGACGTTCTCGCCGTACGCGTTCCGGTCGTATCCGGCGTGCTTGATCCGGTCGCCCGGGTCCGAGCCGTCGGAGCCGGTGTGGGACATGTTCCGGTGGGATGCCATGTCCGCGCTGTGCTTCCGGGCGGCCTTCGCCAGCTTCGCGTTCGCCTTCAGCGGTGAGCAACCAGCCGCGCTGCGCGCCCTGTTGACGAGCTTCAGCAGGCGGGCGGCTTCCTTCTCATGAGGACTGAAGACGGCCGAGGCGGTAGCGGAGGGCACACTCGCGGCTCCCGCAATTTCCATGGCTCCCGTGGTTCCCACGGCTCCCAGAGCGACGACAACAATGGCCATCCGTCGGCGGTCCGTCTTCACGTGGTGTTCAATCATCGGATTCCTCCGTGGGTACTCCGCCCTTCTGGGCGGAGAGGAGACGGGCTCCTGCGGAGCAGGGCGAGGAGCGGGGTTTCGTCTCCGGGGCGAAAGGCCGTGCTGTGACCCGCAGATTTGATCTCAACTCGCAGTACCTCTAGTTTGTGAGCGTGACCACGAGCCGTGTGAAGCGGGCGTTCAAGTACCGCTTCTATCCGACTGATGCGCAGGCAGCCGAGCTGTCGCGCACGTTCGGTTGCGTGCGGAAGGTCTACAACCTGGCGCTCGCCGCCCGCACGGAGGCATGGGTGCGGCAGGAGCGGGTCAACTACAACGCGACGTCGGCGATGCTGACGGCGTGGAAGAAGACCGAGGAGCTGGCGTTCCTCAACCAGGTCTCGTCGGTGCCGCTCCAGCAGACGCTGCGGCACCTGCAGGCCGCGTTCACTAACTTCTTTGGCAAGCGGGCGAAGTACCCGCGCTTCAAGTCGCGGAAGAAGTCGCGGAAGTCGGCGGAGTACACCACCAGTGGGTTCCGTTTCCGTGACGGGGAACTGACCCTGGCGAAGATGACCGAACCGCTGGACATCGTGTGGTCCCGGCCGCTCCCCGAGGGGGCGAGGCCCTCCACGGTGACTGTTTCCCAGGACGCGGCGGGACGCTGGTTCGTCTCGTTGCTGTGTGACGACCCGTCCGTCCAGCCCCTCCCCGCCACCGACGGCGCGGTCGGAATCGATGTCGGCCTGGACCACCTGCTGACCCTTTCCACCGGGGAGAAGATCGCCAACCCCCGGCACGAACGCCGCGACCGCGACCGGCTCGCCAA
>NZ_JBEOYU010000049.1:0-40778 GCF_040297265.1 Streptomyces sp. NPDC001832 | reverse complement strand
ATCCTCGACCGTGCCCGCGAGGTACTGGGGGACATCATGTCCCCGCACAGCGAGGTGCGGTACGCCGGGATCAGGCTCGCCGAGTGCCTGAGTGATGCGCTGCGGGTCGCCGAGTCGCGCGGCATGCGCCTGCCCGTAACGGACATCCAGGACGCCGAGGGTGTCGCGGATGCTCGCGATGTCGGAATCCGTGACGTGTGACCGGAACTCTCCTTGGGACCTCCCGGTCCGGCCTGCCCGCATCGGCAGACCGGACCGGGGCTGGGGGTGATAGAGCAGCCCTGGCCGACAAACGTGAGCCTCGTCAGGGAAAGCGGGGGCTGCTGGCGGGCGTCTGCTCGGTGCCTGGTGAAGGTGGGGGGCGGGTCCGGCAGTAGGAGGTGCCGTGCCGCGGCAGTGGGTCACACCTGAATTGATGTCAGGGGCTTTCCGTAGCCCAGGCGGCGGCCCGCGTGGGTCAGGTCAGTTCTGCTGCCAGCAGTGTGGCGGTTTTGGCGATCAGGGGGTTGTCGGGCGAGGCGTCGGGCTCGCGCTTGGTCGTCAGGACGGCCATGACGATGGGCGAGCGGTCCGGGGGCCAGGTGATGCCCACGTCATGGTTGGTCCCGTACTTGCCGCCCCCGGTCTTGTCCGCGACGGTCCAGTCGGAGGGCAGGCCGGCGCGCAGTTTCTCGCCGCCCGTGGTGTTGGCCAGCAGCCAGTCGGTGAGCCGCTCGCGGTCCTCAGCCCCGAGTGCGGTGCCAAGGGTGAGGCGTGCATAGGTCTGCCCGATGGCCTTCGGGCTGGTGGTGTCCGTCTTGCGCCACGGTTCGGCGGAGTTCAGATCGGGCTCCCACCGGTCGAGCCGTGTCGTTTTGTCCCCGATCGATCGGCAGAACCGTGTAATCGCTGTCGGCCCTCCCAACTCGCGGAGAAGGAGATTGCCGGCGGCATTGTCGCTGTAGCAGATCGCGGCGGCGCACAGTTGAGCAACCGTCATTCCGCGGGCGAGGTTCTCGGGCTTGCCGGTGATCGGTGCGTAACCCGAGTCCGTGACGTCCTTCTCGGTGTACCGGATCCGCCTGGCCAGGAACTCGCCGTCGTGATCGAGGTCGCGCAGCACGGCCGCGGCGGCCAGCGTCTTGAAGACCGAGCACATGGGGAAGCTCTCGTTAGCGCGGTACTGCACAATCCGGCCTGTGGCAGTGTTGCGGGCGTAGACGCCCAGGCGGGCGGAATGCCGCTGTTCCAGATCCTTCAGCTGGCGCGAGATCGCGCTGCTGCCGTCGACGGTTGCAGCGTATGCGCTCTCGCTGCCAGACAGGGTAGCGGCGAGCGCCACCCCAGCTCCCAGCGTGAGCGCCGTACGCCGGGACGTGGGCCTTCCTGCGGTGTCCATGGCCGTTCTCTCCTCCAGGTCAGGTCTTCACTGTTAGAACGCACACCCGGACTTCCTGGTTCCGGTTGAGGAGATAGGCGGTGCCTCGTTGGCACTCCTGGTGGCCTTGCTGCCCTGACGCCAGGTCACCGCCGTAGCGTGGATCGCCCTTCGCCCAGGGCTAGTTGGCGCAAAGCGGTGTGGGGGGGGTATGCCGGGCCGGGCGGGCGGCCCTGGCCGCTGCGAGCCGTAGCCATCCTTGGGGAAACCCACGTCATCGATTGCGTACGCCTCGGGCGAGATGTGCGCAGCAGCCCAATGGGTCAACCGCTCACGGACCTTGACCCAGTCCCAGGTGGAGGAGGAAGCGAACTGCGGCAGCTGTTGATGGTCCTAGCTCTGACTTTGCAGGACAGCCCGGGCGATCTGCCGGACCGCGCTGATATCGGGGCGATCGCGGTTTTCGGCGAACCAGGTAAGCGCCATGGTGCAGGGCGGCATATCAACCACGTCGCGATAGACGATTCCCGGACGTGGATAGAAATCCCGAGCGGAGGCGGGCAGGAATCCGATCGCCTTCCTGCGGGCGATGGCGTGCAGGACGCCCTCAACGTCAACCGCCAACGGGCCGAACCGTACGGGGACGTTGCCGGGCCGTGGATTGATGCTCCAGAAGTCGCGCCACACCTGGGGGGACTCCGGCGGCATGGTAACCATGGTGCGATCAGACAGATGTGCAAGGGTGAGGGACTCTTCGGCAGCCAGTGGATCACCGGCCGGAAGGCAGACGATACGAGGTTCCTCGGCCAGGTGCTGGATCTGTATATGAGAAGGCGCGGGCGGGCGTAGAAAAGCTATGTCGACTTCGCCGCAGGCAAGTGCCTCGTACTGATTGATGAAATTGAGGTTGCGCGTCTCGATGGTGAGCTTGGGGTGGCGCTTGTGCAGTTCGTCGAGGATGGCCTGCGTATGGGGCATGGCGGGCTCGGCGGCGAGCGTACCGATGACGATCCGCCCGGAGACCTCGCGTGACCGGGCCTGGGCGACCTGCCGGAGGTTGGCCATGGCATCCGTAACGGCGCGGGCCTCAGGAAGCAGAGCGTGCCCGGCAGGAGTCAGTTCCACGACGCGACTGGTGCGCTCGACCAGCCGAAGCCCCAACCGCCGCTCCATCGCCCGGATCTGCTGACTGAATGCCGGTTGTGTCATGAAGAGCCTGGCGGCGGCGCGCCGGAAATGTAACTCCTCTGCCAGCACCACGAACAGTCGAAGCTGATGAACACTCGGGTCGGAGACCTCACTTGACTCACGCCGTGAGTGACACTCTCCGTTGCTGCGTGCAGTCATGGAGAAAGGCTATCCGCTCAGGGCCTGTTCCCCGGTCCCCCCGCCTCCCCGGGCCGAGCTGGCAGGATGGAGGGGTTGTGCGGGGGCGCGGGTGACTGCGGGCTCCGCCGGATAGCCGGCCGATCGGGTTGGCAGGACGCGGTGGGGAGCGGCTGATGGTCAGGGGCGGCAATGTCGTGCTGAGGGATGTCCTCGACATCAAGGAGGATGCCCACGCCGGTGACTTCAAGGTCGCCCTGACCGACGGCTTCGGCGATGCCCAGGCCGGGTCGGTAGCCGACTATGTGGTCACCGAGCAGCTGGCGAAGGAGTTCGACAAGGCGCTGCGGCTGGTGCGGGGCGCGGTGCGGAAGAACACCTCGTACGCCGCCTATCTGCACGGCTCCTTCGGTTCCGGTAAGAGCCACTTCCTGACCGTGCTGCACGCGGTGCTCAACGGCGACCCGGCGGCCAGGGCCAAGCCCCGGCTGCGCGAGGTGGTCGGGGAGCACAACGACTGGCTGCCCGGCAAGAAGTTCCTGATGGTGCCTTACCACCTGATCGGCGCCGCCAACCTGGATTCCGCGCTGCTCGACGGTTACGTCAGGACCGTGCGTGCCAAGCATCCGGACGCGCCGACCCCGGCAGTCTACAAGGCGGACGCGTTGCTGGCCGATGCCCGGGCGATGCGGGAGTCGCTGGGCGACGAGGCGTTCGCTCGGCTGCTGCCCACCACCGGTACCGCCGCGCCTGCCGCGCCCCGTACGCCTGTCGCGGATGACGGCCTGGCCCCCATCGGTGACGGCCTGGCTCCCATCGGCTCCGCCCCCGACGGCGGCCTGGCTCCCATCGGTTCCGCCACCAGCACCCCGTGGACCGGTGCCGGGCTCGACGCCGCCTTTGCCGCACCCGCCGACGACGACGGCCGCAAGCGCCTCGTCTCCGCCCTCCTCAGCGGCCCCATGAAGTCGTACGCCACCGGCAAGGCCGACGATGTGCGTGCGTTCGTATCGCTGGACGACGGGCTCAGCGAGATCAGCAAGCACGCCCGGGCGCTCGACTACGACGGCGTCGTGCTCTTCCTCGACGAGCTGATTCTCTGGCTCCAGGCCCGGATGCGGGACCGCACCTGGGTCAACGAGGAGATCCAGAAGCTGGTCAAGCTCATCGAGTCGGGCAACGCCGCCCGGCCGGTGCCGATCGTCTCCTTCATCTCCCGGCAGCGCGACCTGTCCCAGCTCGTCGGCAAGGACATCCTCGGCTCCGACGTACAGAACATGGAGCAGGCGCTCGAATATCTGGAGGAGCGCTTCACCGTCATCAACCTGGAGGACCGCAACCTCCCGGAGATCATCAAAGAGCGGGTGCTGAAGGCGAAGCCCGGCCAGGAAGAGGTCCTGGAAGGCGCCTTCGCGGGGATCGACCGGTCGAACCAGCAGGTCAAGGACATCCTGCTGGACGACCAGGGCGCCACCAGCGCGAACTGGGACGACTTCCGTGCCGTCTACCCGCTCTCCCCGGCCCTGCTGAACGTGCTCGTCGCGCTGTCCGGCGCACTCCAGCGTGAACGCAGCGGGCTGAAGCTGGTCCAGCAGCTGCTGGAGAAGAACGCCGACGCCCCGCTCGGGCAGCTCATCCCGCTCGGCGACCTGTGGGACATCCTCGTCGACGGCACCGGGGCGGCCTTCACCGAGCAGCTCAAGCACGAGTCCGACGCCGCCGAGAAGTTCCACGTCAAGGCCCGGGCTCACCTGCTGGAGCAGTACGGCCGGGCGGACCACCCCGACTTCCTGGCGGACGACCGGTTCGTCAAGACGCTGCTGCTCGCGGCCCTCGCTCCCGACGTCCCCGCGCTGCGCAGGCTCACCGGCGCGCGGCTGGCCGCCCTCAACCACGGCTCCGTACGGTCGCGGACCGTCCCGCCCGGTGACAAGGTCGCCGACAGGATGCAGGCGCTGCGCGGCACCTTCCACAGCGAGCTGCTCGCCGAGGGCCAGACCGATCCGGTGTTCTCGCTGCACCTGTCCGACCTGGACATCGAGCCGCTGCTCGACGCCGTCGCCGGTGAGGACAAGGTCGGCGTGCGACGGGTGTGGGTGCGCGACCAGCTGTGGGAGCTGTTCGGCGTCAAGGACGGTCTGATCGTCGAGAAGGAGATCGTCTGGCGGGGCACCCGGCGCACCGCGGAGTTCGTGTTCGGCAACGTATGCGATCCGCGGGAGGTGGCCGACGAGCACTTCACGCCGTCCGACAGTGCGCACGTCCGCTTCGTCGTCGACTACCCCTGGGACGACAAGGACGGCCGATACCCCAGTTATGACTACCAGCGGGTGAAGGAGCTGGAGAAGAACGGCCTGTCCGCCGCCACCCTGGTCTGGCTGCCCGACTTCTTCTCCGAGCAGCGCAAGGCCCAGCTCGGCCGGCTGATGCGGATCAACTTCCTGCTGGAGCGCAACCGGCTGGACGAGTACACCCGTACCTACGCGCCCGACGACCGGGTCAAGGCCCGGCGTCAGCTCGAAATCGGCCGGGACACCCTGACCCACACCCTCGTCACCTCGCTCGGCGAGGTGTACGGCATCTCCGCGCCCAAGGAGGGCACCACGGCGGCCGAGGTGGTCGAGGGCCGTCATGTCCTGTCGCTCCTGCCGCAGTTCCCGCGCCCCGAGCCGGAGGGCGGCAAGCAGTTCACGGACAATGTGCTGCACCTCGCCGACGGAATGTTCGGCGCGCTCCACCCCAAGCACCCCGACTTCGGCCCCGACCGCCACGGCCAGCGCAGGGCCGTCACCCCGGCCGAGCTGCGCACCGCCCTGGAGTGGATCACCCGCGCCATGGATGACGGGGGACGCGTGGAGGTCGAGCGCGGCCAGGTGGCGACCGTCAAACGCATCGTCGAACCGCTGGAACTCGGCACGGTCCACGACGGCCCGCTCGTCCTGCGCGCCGACTGGCGTGCCCGTATCAACCAGGCCGCCGCCCAGCACCAGGAGCGGGACGACCTCTCCGTCGAGGACATCCGCCGCTGGATCACCGAGGAACCCCTCGGCTACTCCGGTCTCGACAAGCAGACCACCAACCTGCTGATCGCCGCCTACGCGCTGCTGGACGACCGCGCCTGGGTGCTCCACTCCGGCTCCGAGAGCGTGGCCCCGGACTTCATGTCGATCGGGCCCGGCTGGAGGCTGCGCGCCCAGCCGCTGCCCGACAACGAGGAGTACGAGAAGGCCAGGGACCGTGCCGGGCGCCTCTTCGGTGTGTCCGCCAAGCCCCACCCGTACGCGCGCAACGTCAACCAACTGGCCGCCGACGTGCGCGCCAAGGCCGAGAAGTTCGAGAAGGACGTGGCGGGTGTGCGCGCCGCACTGGACCGGCACGCGGAGCTGGTCGGCCTCGACGCCGGTGCCGCGGTACCGCGTACCGCGACGCTGCGGGATGCCGCGGGTGTGCTGGCCCGGCTCGGGCGGCACGGCAGCGACGCGACCGCCCTGGTCAAGGAACTCGCCGCGGTCACCCACCAGATCCCCGCCCGGGAACTGGCCCACACCATGGAAAGCGCCGAGGGCGTGCTCGCCGCCCTGGACGCCACCGACTGGCCCGTGCTGAAGCGCGTCCGGAGTCTGCGTGACCGGGACGACAGCGTGGGCGACCGGGCCGGGCGGCTCTTCGACCACATCGCCGAGACCGTCCACGCATCGGAGTTCGAGCGGCCGCTGGCGCCCGTGCTCCGTGAGGTGCGGTCGACGGCGATGGGTATCTTCGACGCGGCGCTCCAGCTGGAACGGACGGCGCCGCTGCCGCCGGCCCCCGCGCCGGGACCCGGAACGGTTTCCCTCACCGAACACGGCAGCCCGGCGGTGTCCTCGCGCCAGGAACCGTCGGCAGGTCCGTCGGCAGGCACCGCGGAGACCGAGTTCCTGTGGCCCGCACCGGGGCCCGCGACCGGGTCCGGTGCCGAAGCGGCGACCGGGGCCGTGCCCGGCCCCCGAGCTGCCCGGCGGGTCGTGCGGGCCGCGGCGAGCGGCCTGGAGACGCTGCTCGCCGATGAACTGGCCGCCGTACGGCAGGAGATCGAGGACTTCCGCGCCGGGAACCCCGACACACCTGTGGAGATCACCTGGCGGGCGGTCGACACCGGTGGGCAGACCGGCGGTGCGACGGTACCCGGCCCCTCGGGCGGTCCCGGTTCCGCCGGCGGTTTTGACGGCCTCGGAGCCGGGACGGAAGGACACCGCTGATGGGCACTCGCCCCGCCGTGGGCCGACGCGCCATCGAGGTCCTGCTGGAAGCGGAACTCCCGGACGCCGGAGGGCGGCGGCTCGTCCTCGTCGACGCCACCTACGACGGCGCCGGGCAGGACACCGAGTTCACCCTGCGCGTCGCGGACACGAGCCGCCGGGTCCGGATCACCGACCAGGACTCCCCGCTCGGCATCGCCGACGCCTGGCAGCGCCACAGCACCGAGGAGGACCCGGACGGCGACAGCGTCCTCGTCATCACCGGAGCGGTCCCCGCCGATCAGCTCGGCTGGGACCTGCGGGCGCACGCCGTCCGCCACCGGCCGCTGGCCGTCGACCGCGCCGAGATCGTCAAGCAGCTCTTCGGCGCCACCGACGTCGACCCCCGGATGGCCGGTGAACGCTGGCTTTTGGACGCGCTGCTGGAAGCCGAACCGGCCGACGGCTGGCCGCGTGCCGGAGCCGTCCTCACCCGCGACCGGGCCGTACGCACCCTCCTCGCCGCACGGCTCTCACTCGGTGACACCACCACCGACACCCTCGACCTCGACGCCGACACGCTGTTCGCCTGGACGCGTACACCCACCGGCCCCGCACGCTACGCCGCGCTGCCCGTCGCCGAACGCGACGGGCTCAGCGACTGGCTCGCCCGGACCGTCGGACCGGCCGCACCCACCCTCCTGGCCCTTGCCGCCGACGGACGCGGCGCGGACGCTCTGCCGCTCGGCGCACTCGCATCCGCCGCACTGGCCTCCGCCACGCCGGAATCCACCGGATTCGCGCTCGGTACCCTCTTCGGCCCCGCGCTCGCCTCCTTCGACGCGCTGCGGCCCTTCGCGGACGCCGTCACCGGAGTCCTCACCCGCTGGATCGCCGAGGCCGAAGGCCACGGACCGCAGCGGGCCGACGCCCGTGACCGGGTACTCGACATCCTTGACCGTGCCGACCGGCTCGCCGACGACGCCCGGCTCGGCCCCCTGACCGGAACCGACCGGCTGCTGCCCTCCGGCTACCGGACCCGGCTGCGTCACCTCGCCGGCACCCTGCACGGCCCGGCGAGCGACGCCCAGGCCGCACTGCGTGACCTCACCGGGCACCACCTCGCCACGCTGTACGCCGACTCCACCGAGAACGCCCGCACGGCGGTGCGCCTGGTCCGCTGGCTGAAGGAACCCCTGCAGCCCGTGGAGTCGGTGGCCCACGGTGTCCAAAGCCATCTGACGTCCTTCGGCTGGGCCGACCTCGCCGTCGGGATCCTCGCCGAGGGCGATGCCTCCCGGGACCCGGCCGTCGCGGACGCCTACCAGCGGCTGATAGGAGCCGTACGGGCACGAAGGGCCACCCTCGACGAGCAGTTCGCCCAGCGCCTCGCCCTCTGGAGCGAAGGTGCCTGTCGGCAGGCACCCGGAGGCGCACTGCTCATCGAGGACGTGCTGGCCGAGGCGGCCGTACCGCTCAGCAGGACGCTCGAACGCGACGGCGGCGGGGCAGCCGACCGCGAGCGCGGCAGACCGCTGATCCTCGTACTCGACGGCATGAGCGCCGACGTCGCCGTACAGCTCGTCGGTGCGCTCGACCGGCGGGCATGGACCGAAGTGGTACCCAAGCCGCGCCCCGGCGAGGACACCGCCCGTCGGGCCGCCGTGTCGATGCTGCCGTCCGTGACGACCCTCAGCCGGGCCTCCCTGCTGTGCGGACAACCCGCCGAGGGCGGACAGAGCGCCGAACGTGCCGGGTTCGCCGCCTTCTGGAAGAAGCGCCACCGCGCCGCCCAGCTCTTCCACAAGGGTGCATACGAAGGGCCGCCCGGTCATCGGCTGGCCCCCGAAGTACTTCAGGCCCTCGCCTCCGACGACATCGTCGGCGTCGTCCTCAACACCGTCGACGACGCGCTCGCCGACGGACGCGAGGGCGCCCGGGGCCGGTGGGTGCCCGAGGACATCGGCAAACTGCCCGACCTGCTGAAAGAGGCACGCAACTACGGCCGTCCGGTCGTCCTCGTCTCCGACCACGGCCACATCATCGACCGCACCCCGCGGGGCCACGGCCAGCAGCCCCTGGCGGGCAAGGCCAAAGGCGCCCGGTGGCGCACCGGGACCCCGGCGGACGGCGAGATCGAGGTATCCGGTCCCCGGGTGCGCGGCCGGGTCACCCTGGCGTGGCGCGAGGACCTGCGCTACACCGCCCGGCAGGCCGGCTACCACGGCGGTGCCTCCCTTGCCGAGGTCACCGTCCCCGTCATCACCCTGGTGCCGTCGGCGGACCTGGTCCCCGAGGGATGGACACTGCTGCCGGCCGAACGTATCGCCCCGGGCTGGTGGCACGACGACGAGACGAGTCCTGCCACCGCCATCGAGCCGGTCCTGGACGCCGCTGGGCCGGAACTGGACACCGACACGACGGTCCTCGGGAAGAGGCCGGCCATCCGAACCCAGGAGGCTCAGACCGCGGACACCTCCGGTGAGGACAGCCCCGGCGCCCGTACCGTACGGTCCGCGTCCTACAAGTCCCAGCGCGAGTTCGTCCGTGGCGCACCCGCTGACAAGGCCGTCGCCGCCGTGCTCGACGCGCTCCTCGCGGCGGGAGGAAAACTGTCACCCGGAGCGGTGACCGCCGCAGCCCAGGCCGCCACAGGGCGCTCGCAGCGCAACCCGGAACGCTTCGCCACCGTCCTGGAACGCCTCCTCAACATCGACGGCTACTCCGTGCTCCAGCTCGTCGAGTCCGGACGCACCGTCCAGCTCGACAGGGCACTGCTGGAGCAGCAATTCCTCGGAGAGACGGCATGAACACACCCGTATCCGGCGTCAGCGCCGTGCGACGGCGCGACGTGGTCGACGCGCTGCGGCGCGGCACCGTACCGCAGGCCGGCCTCGGGCTTTTCGCTGTCGGCCTGGAGCGCTTCGAAGCGGCCCTCGACGACGACCTGGCCGCCGCCGCCCGCGGAGGTTCGGCGTTCCACGCCCTGCGAGGAGAGTACGGCTCCGGCAAGACCTTCTTCGCCCGCTGGCTCGCCGAACGTGCCAAACGGCGCGGACTCGCGGTGAGCGAGGTGCAGATCTCCGAGACCGAGACGCCGCTGCACCGCCTGGAGACCGTCTACCGCAGACTCGTCGAACGACTCACCACCGCAACCCACCAGCCCTCCGCCCTCCGGGCGGTCGTCGACTCCTGGTTCTACGCCCTGGAGGAAGAGGTCCTCGCCGGTGGTGAGGTCGCCGACGACGACGAGGAGGCGCTGGCCCAGGCCGTCGACGAACTGCTGGAACGCCGGCTCGCCGACGTCGCCCGCACCACCCCGGCCTTCTCCGCCGCCCTGCGCGGCTACCGCCGTGCGGTGGCCGCCGGCGACGGCGCGCACGCCGAGGCGCTGATCGCCTGGCTCGGCGGCCAGAAATCGGTGGCCGCCTCCGCCAAACGCGCCGCCGGTATCCGCGGCGACCTCGACCACTTCGGCGCCCTCGGCTTCCTCCAGGGCCTGCTGACCGTCCTGCGGGACTGCGGACACCCCGGACTGCTCCTGGTCCTCGACGAAGTGGAGACCCTGCAACGCGTGCGCGGCGACGTACGCGAGAAGTCCCTCAACGCGCTGCGCCAGCTCCTCGACGAGATCGACGCCGGGCGCTTCCCCGGCCTCTTCCTCGTCATCACCGGCACCCCCGCCTTCTACGACGGACAGCAGGGCGTCCAGCGCCTCGCGCCCCTCGCCCAGCGGCTGGCCACCGACTTCACCACCGACCCCCGCTTCGACTCCCCCCGCGCCGTCCAACTGCGGCTGGCCGGATTCGACCTGGACTCGCTCGGCGAACTCGGACGCAAGGTACGGGACCTGTACACGGGAGCGGCCCGCCACCCGCAGCGGCTCGCCGACCGTGTGGACGACGCCTACCTCGACGAACTGGCCCATGCTGTCACCGGGTCCCTCGGCGGCAAGGTCGGCATCGCCCCACGCCTGTACCTGCGAAAGCTCGTCGCCGACGTCCTCGACAGGGTCGACGAGTTCGCGGACTTCGATCCCCGTGCGCACTACGCGCTCACCCTCAACAGCGCCGAACTCAACGAGACGGAACGCAGCGCGGCCACCGGTGCCGGAGACATCGAGCTGGACCTTAACCCCGAGCCGTACCCGTCATGAAGGAAACGGCCGACGTCTTCGACCTCCTGGACCCCGTCCTCGCTCATCACATCGTCAACGCCCTCGGCTGGCGCTCCCTGCGCCCCCTGCAGCAAGAGGCGGTAGAGCCGCTCCTGGGTGGCGAGGACGCCGTACTCCTCGCGCCCACCGCGGGAGGAAAGACCGAAGCGGCGGCCTTCCCCCTGCTGACGCGCATGAACCGGCACGGCTGGAAGGGCACCAGCATGCTGTACGTGTGCCCGCTCAAGGCCCTGCTCAACAACCTCCACCCACGGCTGCGGACCTATACCGGGTGGATGGGCCGCACGGCCGAGCTGTGGCACGGCGACATCACCACGAGCCGACGGCGCCGCATCCTTGCCCAGCGCCCCGACATCCTCCTCACCACGCCCGAGTCCCTGGAATCCATGCTGGTCAGCGCCCACGTCGACCACCGCTCCTTCTTCTCGGGCCTCCATGCTGTCGTGATCGACGAGGTGCACGCGTTCGCGGGCGACGACCGGGGCTGGCACCTGCTCGCCGTACTGGAACGCCTGAGCCGTATCGTCGGCCGCCCGCTCCAGCGGGTCGGCCTGTCCGCCACCATCGGCAACCCCGGTGAGCTGCTGACCTGGCTTCAGGGCTCAGCACACGGGCGCCGGCCCGCGCGGGTTGTCGCGCCTCACCTCGCGGAAACGGAGGCGCAGGCGCCCGCGACGCCGCCGTCCGGTGATGTGGAGCTCGACTACGTCGGCTCCGTCGCGAACGCCGCCACTGTCATCGCGGCCCTGCACCGGGGTGAGAAGCGTCTGGTCTTCTGCGAGACCCGCCGCACCGTTGAGGAACTGGGCGAGCAACTGCGCCTGAAGGGCGTCACGACCTTCCTGTCCCACGCCTCGTTGTCCGTCGATGAACGGCGGCGCGCCGAAGAAGCCTTCGCCGAAGCACGCGACTGCGTGATCGTCTCCACCAGCACCCTGGAACTCGGCATCGACGTCGGCGACCTGGACCGCGTCATCCAGCTCGACGCTCCGTCCACAGTCGCTTCGTTCCTCCAGCGCATCGGCCGCACCGGACGCCGCTCGGACACCACACGCAACTGCCTCTTCCTCGCGCTCGACCCCGAAGGGCTGCTCTCGGCAGCCGCGCTCCTGTTGCAGTGGTCCCGTGGCTGGGTCGAACCCGTCGTCGCTCCCCCCGAGCCCCGCCACCTGGTGGCCCAGCAACTGCTTGCCCTCTGCCTGCAGGAGCACCGGGTCGGGGAGAACCTGTGGCAGGAGTGGTGGGGCGGCATGGGCCCCTTCGGGCCGGGCGCGCTGCCCGTCGTTCGCCATCTGGTCGAGGAGGGGTACCTGGACCAGGACGGCGGGCTGCTGTTCATCGGCCCGGAAGCTGAACGACGCTACGGTCAACGCCACTTCATGAACCTGACGGCGATGTTCACCGCCCCGCCGGAGTTCACCGTACTCAACGGCCGTACCGAGATCGGCCGCACCGACCCCGACCTGCTCACCGAGGAGATCGAGGGCCCGCGCAAGCTGCTCCTCGCGGGTCGCAACTGGCTGGTGACCTACATCGACTGGACGCGCAAGCGCTGTTTCGTGGAACCGGCAGACGAGGGAGGGCGCGCCCGCTGGAGCGGCTTCGGCGCGGAACGTGTCCGTTCCTTCGCGCTGACCCGCGCGGCCCGGGACGTACTCCTCGGCCAGGACCCACCGGTGCGCCTGACCGCACGCGCAACGGCCAAACTCGCCGAAGCACGTGACGTTCATCTGCACGCAGTCCATCCCGGTGGGACGGTGATCAGCCGGCACACCGACGGCGACGTCCGCTGGTGGACCTGGGCGGGCCACCGCGCCAACGCCACTCTGGCCGCCTCGCTGGCCTCGGTGGGGGCCCCGCATCGGCGCGTCAGCGACCAGTGGATCCGGCTCCGCGACGACCTCACGCCTCAGGTCTGGCAGATCGCCCGCGCGGATACCGAGGCGGGTCTGTGCCTGCCCGACGTAGACCGCCGGGCGATTCGTGGCCTCAAGTTCGGAGAAGCTCTCCCGCCCCGCCTGGCCGAAGCCACCCTCGCTGCGCGCATGACGGACGAGGAGAGCGCCGGCAGGGTCCTGGCCGAACCGGCGCGCTTCATCACGCTCGGCAACAAGTAGCCACTGTTCCCGCTGCAACGGCTGGGGGTGTGTGGATGCGGTGGGTGCGTCGGAGCCCACGAGTGTCGAATTCATCTGTTTCCGAACGGTGTTGACGGTATGTCAATCCGCGGTGAAAGTTCGAGCTGCGCGTCGCCTACGCTGAAGGCGCTCGCGTGCTCGTGATTTCCCCGTACGGAGGAGGGTCCTGTGACGGCCGGAATACCCAAGCCCCAGATAGACACCAGCAAGCCGCACCCCGCGCGTGTCTACGACTGGCTGCTGGGCGGCAAGGACAACTATCCGGTCGACCAGCAGGTAGGGGAGACGCTGCCCGAGGAGGCGCGCGGCAACGCGGCGCGGAACCGGGCCTTCATGCACCGGGCCTCCGCCTGGCTGGCCCGCAACGGGATCGACCAGTTCCTCGACATCGGCACCGGCATCCCCACGGCGCCCAATCTGCACCACGTCGTCCAGGCCATCACACCCAATGCCCGGATCGTCTACGCGGACAACGACCCGATCGTCCTGCGCCACGCGGAAGCGTTGCTGATCAGCAGCCCGGAGGGGGCCACCGACTACATCCACGCGGATGTACGGCAGCCGGAGGTGATCCTCGAACGCGCCCGTGAGCTGCTGGACTTCAGCAGGCCCGTCGCGCTGTCCCTGATCGCCCTGATGCACTTCCTGCCCGACGACCAGGACCCGTACGGCATCACCCGCACCCTGGTCGATGCCCTGCCGACGGGCAGCTTCCTGGTGCTCTCGCACGGCACGGCCGACCAGCATCCCGAGCTCCAGCAGGAGACCGAGACCGCGTACAAGAAGGGGGCGATCCCGCTGAGGATGCGTACCCGGAGAGAGGTCGAGCCCTTCTTCGACGGCCTGGACCTCGTCGAGCCCGGGCTGGTGTTCGCCACGGAGTGGTACCAGGAGGAGCCTGCGCCGGTACGGGAACGCAGTGGCTTCTACGTGGGTGTCGGGCGGGTGCGCTGAGCCGGGGGTTGGACAGCAGCTTCTGACGTCCGGGGCCGATGAGTCCAGCGCGATCCGGCCGTCCTCGGCCGGCAAGGACTACTGCAGCGGCTTCGCGAGGCAGATGCTGTTCTCGTACGTGCGGTAGTGGCCGAACTTCTCGCACGGGGTGTAACCGCTGGACGTGTACAGCGCGATTGCTTCGGGCTGCTTGTCCCCGGTCTCCAGCACCATGCGGGTCCGGCCGGCCGCCCGGGCATCGGCCTCCAGGGCGGCCAGTATGCGGCGCGCCAGCCCGTTGCCGCGGCCCTCGGGGATCACGAACATCCGCTTGAGCTCGGCGTCGCCGTCCCAGTAGCCCTCGTCGTTCCGCTCCTGGGAGCGCCAGCCGCCGGTGGCGACCGGGCGGCCCTGCGGATCGTAGGCGAGCAGATACAGACCGTTCGGCGGTTCGAACATCGACGCGTCGAGCGGTGTGACATCGCCCTCGTCGCCGTACCGCACGGCGTATTCGAGCTGCACCTGGTCGTTGAGTTTGACGGCGTCGGCGTGGTCGAAGGGCCGAGGGCGGATAATCATGCGATCGATGGTACATGTATGCGACCGGCGCGTGTCGGTATCGTGCCGTAATGCTCACTGTGACCACCGTCAATGTAAACGGGCTCCGCGCCGCCGCCAAGAAGGGGTTCGTCGAGTGGCTGGCCCGGACCGAAGCCGATGTGATCTGCCTGCAGGAGGTGCGGGCCGAGCCGCAGCAGTTGCCGGACGAGGTGCGCGAGCCCGAGGGCTGGCACACCGTGCACGCACCGGCCGCCGCCAAGGGGCGGGCCGGTGTCTCCCTGTATACGCGGCGGGCGCCCGAGCGCGTGCAGATAGGGTTCGGTGGCTTCGGGGACGCCGGGAGTGAGGAGTTCGACGCGAGCGGCCGCTACATCGAGGTCGACCTGCCCGGCGTCACGGTCGCGAGCCTGTATCTGCCCTCCGGTGAGGTCGGCACGGCGAAGCAGGAGGAGAAGGAACGGTTCATGGCCGCCTTTCTCCCGTATCTGAAGGGCCTCAAAAAGCGGGCGGCGGCCGACGGCCGTGAGGTCGTGGTGTGCGGCGACTGGAACATCGCGCACCAGGAGGCCGACCTGAAGAACTGGAAGGGCAACAAGAAGAACTCCGGCTTCCTCCCCGAGGAGCGTGAGTGGCTGACCCGGGTCTTCGACGAGGCCGGGTACGTCGATGTCGTACGGGCGCTGCACCCGGAGCAGGAGGGGCCGTACTCGTGGTGGTCCTACCGGGGGCGCGCCTTCGATAACGACACGGGCTGGCGCATCGACCTTGTCGTCAGTTCGCCTCGCTTGGCCGAGCGGCGCGTGAAGGCATACGTGGAGCGGGCGGCGAGCCATGCCGAGCGGTGGAGCGACCACGCCCCCGTAACCGCTGTGTTCGACCTGTAGGAGCGACAGCGAAAGGCCCCGCCCGGCTGTGTTGCTCGCTGTGACCGGACGGGGTTGCTTGGGGGCGCTCGTGTGCTGCACGTCGTAGGGCGGGACCAGCCACTCTTGGCCCCCGCCTTCGGGCCGTAAGAATGCCGTGGGGCGATTACGGCGCTCTCCCAGGAGCTGGGCGGGGTCCTCGTAGTCCGCGATCACATCGCGCAGCACACCGACCCGTCCAACGTGGTCCACGACCCGCTTGCCGATGTCCACTGGGGTGACCATCAGTGCCCCTCGGGGTGGCGTCGCATGAAGACGTTGCAGTCGGACACGGTCGTCCAGTCGCCCACGGCGCGGGCACGGCTGCGCACGGCGGCGAGTTCGGTGCATCCTGCGCAGTCCTCGGCAGGGTCCGGCTCCCGTTCCAGGTTCAGTGGCAGTTCGATCGGTTCCGCGCTATGGCGCGTCGGTTCGGTCATAGCGAGAGCGTCACCCACCCTCACGGACGTATCTCCCCTCGCATGTCGGACAGTTGAGACGTTCGACGCTAGGGTCGAAGAAAGCCCAAAAGGTCACGGCGAGGGGGTTGGCTTGAACGCTGCTCTTCAGTCCGCAATGGAAGGCGCAGGGGTGTCCACGCGCCAGTTGGCGTACCGGGTGGGGGTATCCGCGAAGCAGGTGGAACGATGGCTGAGCAATGCTGACCTGACACCACATGCAAGGAACCGAGCGGACGCCTGCCGGGCGCTGGGAGTGGACGAAAAGATGTTGTGGCCGAAGGCTGTACGGGAACGCGTGAAGACTGGCACCGATCGGGAGCTGGTCCACAGCTACCCCTACCGATCCGCGTGCCCATCAACGGTCTGGACGGAACTTGTCGAGTCGGCGCGCACGGAACTCTTCCTCGCCGGCTACACGAACTACTTCTTTTGGACGCAGGTCCCCCACTTCGCGGAGACAATCCGGCGCAAGGTCGAGTCAGGGTGCCGCGTGCGGTTCCTCGTGGGAGACCCGGACGGGGAGGTGGCACGCCAGCGCGAAGCGATCGAGGACGTGGCCCTGTCCGTCTCCACGCGCATCAGGATCACGCTGGAGCACCTGGACCGCCTGGGCCCGCTCGAAAAGGTAGAGGCGCGCGTCTCCGCCCCGCTGGACGCCATCAACCACGTGAGCCTGTCCGTGTTCCGCTTCGATGACGACGCCCTGGTGACACCACATCTCGCCCGACTCATGGGGCACGACTCGCCTCTCTTGCACCTGCGCCGCCACGGCAGTGGGGGCATGTTCGACCGGTTCGCGGAGCACGGCGAGGCGCTGTGGGAGCGCGCTGTTCCGAGGGACCCTGCCGTTCGCGCATGAGCACGTCAGCTGCCGAGCCTTGGCCGCAGCGAGTTTGTCCGCGTCCATCACGGCCGGACGGCCGCCCACGCGCACTTGAGCCCTGGCAGCTTCCAGACCTGCCCGGGTCCGGTCCTTGATCAGGCTGCGCTCGAACTCCGCCATGGCGCCCACCACCTGGAGCATGAGCCGACCGTCCGGGGCGTTCGGGTCGATGCCCGCCAGCGCGCCCGTCTGCACCTTGAAGCCGATCCCCCGGGCAGCGAGCGAGTCCACCAGGGTCTCCAGGTCAATCAGCGAGCGGGCGAAGCGGTCCAGCTTGCACACGCACAGGGTGTCCCCGGAACGGGCAAAGCGCCAGAGCGGCCGTCAGCTCCGGGCGGTCCGTGTTCTTGCTGCTCGCCTCGTCCGTGAAGATCCGGGCACAGTCTGCCTCAGCCAGCGCATCGTGCTGCAACTGCGGTCCTGGCCATCGGTGGAGACTGGCGATTCTTACCGCCTGGCCAGCACCCGCGCCCGGGCGGAAGCCAGCTGATCCCACTGTGAGGGTCGGGCGACGGTGAAGCGCCGCCCGCAACCAGTGACCACGGCGTTAGAGAACACCTCCGTTGGCACGGATGTTCTGGCCTGTCACCCACCGTCCGTCCGGCCCCGCAAGGAAGGCGACGACATCCGCCACGTCCTCGGGCTGGCCGAGGCGTCCAAGCGAGGTCATTCCGATGGCCATCGCCAACTTCTCCGGCTCGTTGGCCGCTCTTAGAAGATCGGTGTCCGTGGCACCGGGCGATACGGCATTGACCGTGATGCCCCGTGCACCCAGCTCGCGTGAAGCTACCAGGGTCAGCTGTTCGAGGGCGCCCTTGCTGGCTGCGTAGGGGGCGTTGCCGGGAGCAGGGAAAGCGGTGTTGAGGGTGGAGATGTTCACGATGCGCCCGCCGTCACGCATGTGCCGCGCCGCATAGCGCACCGTGAGGAAAACTGCCTTTGCGTTCATGGCCATCACTCTGTCGAAAACAGCCTCCTCCGTTTGTGCGATGGGCACGACTTCGGTGTGCGTAGCCGCGTTGTTGACCAGAATGTCCAGACAGCCGAGCTGATGTTCGGCAGTGGCTAACAGCTCCTCGGCCGCGCTGGGCTCGGCCAGATCCAGCTGGGCCGCGATGACCTTCCCGCCCGCTTTCTCAACCTGCCGCACGACCTCATCCGCAGCATCCCGGTTCTGCGCGTAGTTGAAGATCACAGTCGCTCCGTCCCGCGCGAGCCGCAGCACGATGGCCCGGCCGATCCCCCGCGAGCCACCGGTAACGACAGCTGCCTTGCCTGCGAGCACCGCCATGATCTCTCCATACCTTGATGACCCTCTGGCGCGAACACCCATACCTACCAGGCGGCTTCGAAAGAGTGAAGGCGCTCTGGAGGTCCACCGACCTGATGGAGCACTTCCCCTTCATCCAAGGGGCCGAACTCACCAAGCGGCTCGACTGGATCCGCTGGACGATGCGCACCGGCCCGCTCGTCAACGGGCTCATCAAGTACCTGGTCGATGATCTGGCAGAGCCGCAGGAGGTGCTCACTTCCCTGGACCGCCTGGCGGCTGCCACCGGCCGCGATTCCGACGATGTCCGCATTGCCCTCGCGGAACTCGTAGAGGCCGGAGACGCC
Organism: Streptomyces sp. NPDC001832; assembly: GCF_040297265.1. Taxonomy (NCBI): domain Bacteria; kingdom Bacillati; phylum Actinomycetota; class Actinomycetes; order Kitasatosporales; family Streptomycetaceae; genus Streptomyces; species Streptomyces sp. NPDC001832. Next base: position 22,206 of record NZ_JBEOYU010000049.1, on the reverse strand, counting down.
CAGGTGCATCGAGGACAGGAGCAGGCCGACGCGGAACGGCTGGAGGCGCACCAGCGCTTCCGCCTGGTCATGCACTGGGACCACTTCTACGAAACCCGGATGGAGCTGAGCATCAAGGCCGACGACGCGTGACTCAGCTCGTGCCGGGCGCGGTGGGAACTGAGGACACCCGCCTGATCGTGGTCCGGGGCAACAGCGCCTCGGTCGACCTGACAGCCCGCTACGCCCTGGACGCCGGATACCACGTCGTCCTGGAAGGCATCCTCTACGCCGACCACTACGGCGACATGCTGCGCCCGGCTGCGCGCCGACCACCGCGGCCTGACCCACGGCTACTACCTCGATGTGCCGTTCGAGAAAACCGGAAACCATGGCCCGGCACGCCACGAAGCCGATCGCCGTCGTTGCGCGCCTCAGTTCGCTTGAACGGTCGTACTCCCAGCCGCGTACGTCCCGAGGTAGGCGCTCACCAGTCGCTTGAGCTCCGTCATCGTTGCCTCGTCGCCGTTCCGGTCCTGCTTGAACGCGATGTCGAAGAGGTGTCCGCCGGCCTCGAAGGCCAGCCTCATGGCGAGTAGCGGCGTGTCGGCGCGCAGTAGTCGACGATCGATGACCACTCTCCACATGTGTTCGGAGACGTGATCGTCGAACTCTTGAAAGAGGGCGGTCAATGCCTCGTTGCGACCGGAGAACCACAGCTCGATGCAACTCGGATGCGTTCGGAAGTACTCGACGATCGGATCGAACACGACGGTCACCGCATCCGGGATCGATCGGAAGTCCTCGTCGCCGATGCGGTCCAGCTTGTCTGTCAGTGCATCGACGTGGCGCCTGATGATCGCCGCGTCCACCTGGTAGCGGTCGGAGAAGTAGTGGTACACCGACGGTGTGGGAATGCCCGCCCGTTCGCCGATGGCCTTGAGAGTGGCGGCTTCGTAGCCGCCCTCCACCAAGATCTCCTCCGCGGCGTCCAGGATCGCCTTGACCCGGGCCACGCCGCGCCGCTGCAGTACGGCTTTCGGTCGGGCTGGTGCCTGATGGGCGGTGGGCGTGCCACCCGTCGAAGCGACGCATCTCGACCCGCCGCTACTCCGCTTAGTCATGTCACGCCCCGGCCGGAAGAGCAAAGTCGATCACGAGTCGACATCTTAGCAGGCCGTGTTCGCCACGACCCGAGCGCGCCTTTTGACATCGCATCCCCAGTATGTTCAAACTCGATACGAGTTCGAATATTTCATCCGAAGCTGCACCGTCGGCGCAGCACACGCATGAGGAACGGTGACATGAGGACCCGAAAGATCGACTACACGACGTTCACGGGGTGGATCGATCCGCCGTCCGACGTCCTTCCGGCACTCAAGGGGGAGATCACCTGCGATGTGGCAGTCATCGGCGGCGGTCTCGGAGGCATGTCAACCGCCTTGCGCCTGGCCGAGCGCGGAGTCGACGTCGTTCTGCTCGAGGCGGAGTTCTGCGGCCACGGGTCGAGTTCGCGCAATGCCGGACAGTTGGCGGGTGGTCCCGGCGGCGACATCCAGATGATCAATATTCTCTACCCCAAGCGCCTGCCCTCCATCGTGAGGTTCGCTGAGAACTCCGCCCATTTCATCGAGAGCCTGATGAAGCGCCTCGACATCGAGTGCGACTATGAACCGACGGGCAATGTCGGTGTCGCAGTTTCGAAGGGCCAGATGGGCAGGGTCCGCAGGGTCGCCAAGATCCTCGCCAGGTGCGGCGCGACCGTAGAGGTCGGAAACAGTACAGAGCTCGGGATCCCGCGCGGTTTCATCGGCGGGTACCTCGAACCGGTCGGCGGCATGATGAACCCGGGGAAGTTCACCCTGGGTGTTCGCCGCGCCCTGCTCGCATCGAACGCACGTGTATTCGAACAGTCGCGTGTCGAGAACGTCGAGCCGTCCGGGGACGGCGTACGCGTCTCGGTCCCCGGTGGCCAGGTCCGGGCCAACCAGGTGGTGCTGTCCACCAACGCGTTCGGCGGAGAGCTGAAGGTCACGCCGAAGCGACTCGCCTCACCGATCTGGGTCACGGAGGTCGAGACCATGCCGATCGATCCCGCCCGCCTCGCCGCGCTGGGCTGGACCAGCCGGTCCGGGGTGGTCACCCAGCACGCCTTCATGCAGAACTACCGGCTGACGCCGCGCAACACGATCGTAACCGGCGTGCGCAGGCTGCAGCGGGGAAAGTACCCGCTCTCGCCGGGACGTACGGCCGACGAGTCAGTGGTGGCCGGTCTCGTGGACGGGTTCAGGACGCACTTCCCCTCCCTTGCAGACGTCGAGTTCGACCGCGCGTGGGGCGGCTGGATAGCGGTCACGCCCGGCTGGCTGCCCGTGGCCGGCCAGGTCGCCGACAACATCTATTACTCGATCGGCTGCAATGGGCACGGCCTGGGGCAAGCCCCCTACCTCGGGCAGCTGATCGCCGACCACATCGTTGGCGACGCTCCACACGAGGACCTCCTCGCCCTGTGGCGCAAGAAGCCCAAGTTCTTCCCCGCGCCGGCCATGACCCGGGCCGGTCTCCGTGCCGTCTGGCTCATGGACCGCATCGCCGACCGGTTCAACGGCAGTCGACGCAACGCCCGGCGGAGCCGAGCGGGCGCCTGACCTCGCGAGAGGGCGTCCGCTCTCGATTGATTGCCTCTCATGCCCCGGGAGGCTTCTTGTCGGACTGGTGTGGTTTCGACTCCGATGGCCGCCGCCCGTCACCGCGATCGAGGTCGGTCTCGCGCGAGAAGCCCGACCATGCGCACGGCTGGCTGAAGCGCCATGGCCGGCCTGCGGATAGCGATCCATCGTGCTGCTGCGACGGCCTCAGCCATCAGCACCTTCCAGGGCACCCCCAACGACGCCGCGGACGCCGCCACCGGCCTCCAGCCGCCCGCCTTCGGCCGCCCCCCGGCGCTGCTGGAACGCGCCAACCACGGCTACGCCCGCTTCCTCGCGTTCAGGTCCCGGACGCCGGCCCCGGCGACCACGGCCAAGACGACGAGCCTGGGCACCGATGAGCGACACGCACACCGTGCTCCACGACCCCCACGGCCTGATCGAAGCCGAACTCCCCCTGGATCGCGCCCCCTACGAATGGGCGCAGCCGGCGGTGCGTCGCCCCTCTGAAACGCTGCCCCATTCTGCCGGGTGCGGCGCGGGCTCGTCATGATCTTGTTCCGTGGCTCCTTGGCCCCTCGTGTCAGGAGGCGGGTCCCCGCGGCGGCCGGTCGGTGGTCTCGCGGCGCAGGCGGCGGTCCAGGGCCATGGAGAGCTCGGCGTCCACCACCGCGCGGGCCAGCGGGCGCAGTTGGGGTGGTTCCGTCTCGTCGCTGCGGGCTTCGAGGACGCTCACGAAGAGGTCGGCGAGCGCGTCCGCGTGCTCGCGGACCCGGCGGCCGGCCGACAGCACCGTGGCCAGCGGCACCCCTTCATGCACCAGCTCGGCCGACGCCTCCAGGAGGCGTCGGCTGATGTGGACGATCTCGTCGCCGTCGGTGGCCAGATAGCCCAGGTCGAGGGCGGCGGCCAGATTTTCCGGGGTGACCTCGCCCTCGAAGTGGTCCGCGAGCTGTTCCGGAGTGAGACGGACCGGGGTCTCCTCGGTCGGTTCGCCCAGGCCCAGCACCTCCGCGACATCATGGCCGCTCTCGAAGGTGCGGGCGAGATCGGCGATGCCGGTGAGGGTGTGGCCGCGCTCCAGCAGGGCCGCGATGGTGCGCAGCCGGGCCAGGTGGTGGTCGTCGTACCAGGCGATGCGCCCCTCGCGGCGGGGTGGCGAGATCAGGCCGCGTTCCCGGTAGAAGCGCACGGTCCGCACGGGGATGCCGGCCTTCTTGGCCAGCTCCTCCATCCGGTATTCACGGTGATCACGTCCCTCAGCCACGCCGGCAGCCTACGTTGTACCGTCGGTAACTTTCCCTTGTCGCGCCCCTACCCATCGGTACGGAGCTGCTCTACTCTCCCGACAATGCCAGTGATTGCTGGCGGAGTCGTGTGGTGTATCGCGGGAGGCGGCAGCATGGCCCAGCACGAGCACGTACGAGTGGCAGTGATCGGATCCGGATTCGGAGGCCTCGGGGCCGCGGTCCGGCTGCGCCGCGAAGGCATCACGGACTTCGTCGTCCTGGAACGGGCCGGCTCCGTCGGCGGCACCTGGCGCGACAACAGTTATCCGGGCTGCGCCTGCGACGTACCGTCCCACCTCTACTCGTTCTCGTTCGCACCCAACCCCGAGTGGCCGCGCACCTTCTCCGGGCAGGAACACATCCGCGCCTACCTGGAGCGTGTCGCGGACACTTTCGGGCTGCGCCCGCACATCAGGCTCAACCACGAAGTGATGATGATGCGTTGGGAGCGCGACGAGCTCCACTGGGTCATCGGGACCGGTAACGGGGCCACGTTCACCGCCGATGTCGTCGTCTCCGCGACCGGCCCGCTCTCCGACCCGAAGATGCCGGACATCCCCGGGCTCGACGGCTTTTCCGGCAAGGCCTTCCACTCGGCCCGCTGGGACCACGACTACGACCTGGCCGGCAAGCGCGTCGCGATGATAGGCACCGGCGCCTCCGCCATCCAGATCGTCCCCTCGATCCAGCCGAAGGCCGCCAAGCTGACGCTCTTCCAGCGCACCCCGCCGTGGGTCCTGCCGCGCATGGACCGCAGGATCAGCGGCGCCGAGCGCCGACTGCACCGTGCGCTCCCCTTCACCGGCACCGCGCGCCGCGGACTGCTCTGGGGCATAAGGGAGTTGCAGGTCAGCGCCTTCACCAAGCACCCGAACGAGCTGCGTCTGGTCGAGACGATAGCCAAGTCCACCATGGCACGGTCCATCAAGGACCCGGCCCTGCGGGCCAAGCTGACTCCCTCGTACCGCATCGGCTGCAAGCGCATCCTGCTCTCCGGCGCCTACTACCCGGCGCTCGCCCAGCCCAATGTGGAGGTGGTCGCCTCCGGTCTGGCCGAGGTGCGCGGCTCCACGGTCGTCGCCTCCGACGGCACCCGGACCGAGGTCGACGCGATCATCTTCGGCACCGGTTTCCAGGTGACCGACATGCCGATCGCCGACCGGGTGGTGGGCGCGGAAGGCATCACGCTCGCCGATTCCTGGAAGGACGGCATGCAGGCGCTGCGCGGTGCGAGCGTGTCCGGCTTCCCCAACTGGATGACGATCATCGGCCCCAACACGGGGCTGGGGAACTCCTCGATGATCCTCATGATCGAGTCGCAGCTGAACTACATGGCCGATTATCTGCGGCGGCTGAACGTGCTGGGCGGCCGTGTCGCACTCGACGCACGGGCCTCGGCGGTCGCGGCGTGGAACCGCCGGGTCCAGGAACGGATGAAGCGCACCGTATGGAACACCGGCGGCTGCAACAGCTGGTACCTGGACGCCAACGGGCGCAACACGACGGTCTGGCCGGGCACCACTTCCGAATTCCGCAAGGTGACGCGGTCGGTCGATCTCGCGGAGTACGAGGTCGTCCGGATACCGGGGCAGGCCACCGCTCCCCAGGAGTCCGTCGTCGAGGAGGTCATAGGATGAGCAGGCTGCTGCGGCGCGACGTCGCCCCGCCGGTCCCCGCGCGTGAGCTGACCGCGCTCTCCGCTGACGGCGCCCGGATCCATGTAGAGGTGCACGGGCCGGAAGGTGCCCCCGCGGTGGTCCTGTCGCACGGCTGGACCTGCAGCACCCACTTCTGGGCCGCGCAGATCAGGAACCTGGCGGTGGACCACCGGGTCGTCGCCTACGACCAACGAGGCCACGGCCGTTCGCCCGCGGTCGGCCGCGAAGGGTACAGCACCAACGCCCTCGCCGACGACCTCGAAGCGGTGCTGGCCGCCACCCTGGAACCGGGTGAGAAGGCGGTGATCGCTGGGCATTCCATGGGCGGGATGACGGTGATGGCCGCCTCGCGGCGGGCCGGGCTGCGTGCGCACGCCGCCGCCGTGCTGCTGTGCAGCACGGGCAGTTCGCGGCTGATCGCCGAGTCGCGGGTGGTGCCGTTGCGGGCCGGGGCCGTCCGTACTCGGATGACCCGTGCGATCCTCGGGTCGCGGGCACCGCTCGGGCCGGTCACGCCGTTGTCAAGGCGGATACTGAAGTACGGGACGATGGGACCGGGTTCGGCCCCCGAACGGGTCGACACCTGCGCCCGGATCGTGCACGCGTGCCCGCGGGCGGCGCGGGTCGCCTGGGGGCACGTTCTCGCGGAGCTCGATCTCGACGTGGGGGTAAGGGAGTTGCGGGTGCCCACGGCGGTGATCGCGGGTACGGAGGACCGGCTGACGCCGCCGTTGCACGCCCGCGCCATCGCGGCGGCGCTGCCCGACTGCCTGGGGCTCACGATGCTGACGGGCATGGGGCACATGACACCGGTGGAGGCGCCGGAGGCGGTCACCGCGAAGATCCGGGAGCTGGTCACCGCGTACGTGCCGGCGGGCGGCGGGGGCGGTGGGGGCGGTGTGGACGGTGTGGACGGTGTGGACGGTACGGCCGAGAAGGAGGATGTCGCATGAGCGGCAGGCGGAGTCTCGCAGGACAGGTCGTCGTTGTCACGGGTGCGGCGCGTGGCGTGGGCGAACTGCTGGCGCGCAAGCTCTCGGCGCGCGGAGCCAAGATCGCGCTGGTCGGCCTGGAACCGGACGAGCTGAAGAAGGTCTCCGAGCGGCTGCAAGGGGACAGCGACCACTGGTTCGCGGACGTCACCGACCACGAAGCGATGGCGCACGTCGCCGGGCAGGTCAAGGAGCGGTTCGGGAAGGTCGATGTCGTCGTTGCCAACGCCGGAGTCGCGTCGGGCGGTCCGCTCGTCGGCTCCGACCCGGAGGCGTGGCGCCGGGTCATCGAGGTCAACCTGATCGGTGGCGCGGTGACTGGGAGGGCGTTCCTGCCGGCGCTCATGGAGAGCCGCGGCTACTTCCTTCAGATCGCCTCACTCGCCGCGATGACCCCGGCGCCGATGATGACCGCGTACTGCGCGTCCAAGTCGGGCGTGGAGGCGTTCGCGCACAGCCTGCGGGCCGAGGTCGGCCACCGCGGGGTGAAGGTCGGGGTCGGCTATCTGTCCTGGACCGACACGGACATGGTGCGGGGCGCCGACGAGGACGACGTGATGCGGGAACTGCGGCAGCGGCTGCCCTGGCCGTCGAACCGTACGTATCCGCTGGGCCCGGCCGTCGACCGGATCGTGGCCGGCATCGAACGGCGGTCCGTGCATGTGTACGCGCAGTGGTGGCTGCGCGGGATGCAGCCCGTGCGGGGCTGTCTCCCCTCGGTGATCGGTGTCGTCGGACAGCGGGAGATACGGCGGTTCGGGTCACGGCCGGCGGGCGTGGGCAAGGGGCTCTTGGGCGCGGGAGGCGCCGCGGACCAGGCTGCGCGGGCGGTGCGCACGCAGAGTAAGTGATCGAAATGCGATGAATGTCGGCGCGTGTAACTCTGGTCGAGGCCGCTACAGGCCGTACCCCAAGCACCACTAGGAGTGAACAGCATGGGTATCGCAGACCAGTTCAAGGACAAGGCGCAGGAGCTCGCCGACCAGGCGAAGCACAAGCAGAACGAGGGTCGCAACGAGGGTCGCAACGAGGGTCGCAACGAGGGCCGTGAGCGGACGCAGGGGACGTCCCAGAGAGCCCCGAAGGGGTCACAGCAGGGCCGTAACAAGTCCCAGTCGGCGATGCGCGACGCCCACGAGAAGTCCGACCGCTGACGCGCTTCGCGACTCTGCGCGTTGTCTGCGAGGGGCGCGCCCGGGGAGGCCGGGTGCGCCCCTTTCGGCGTGGGTGCGCGGTGCCGCACCGGAACCTCACCCCCGCCGGAGGAACGGCCCGCACTGCGGTGTTCGAAGCCTGGCTCACCCGCCGCGGAGGTGTCACGAACGATTTGTGAGGGCGGGCGCCAGGTCGCTCGGGTCGGTATTCGCGCCGCACAGTACGACGGCGATCTTCTCGTCGCCGCTCGGCCGGTAGCCGTGAGGGGCCGGGGCGGTGAGCGCGGCCAGGGCGGTGGAGGCGGCGTGTTCGACGGCGACGCGGTGGTGGTCCCACAGCGTCTGGCGGGCGCGGACGATCTCGCTGTCCGGTACGAGGACGGAGTGCACGCCCTCCTGGCGGGCGGCGTGCAGGGCCAGGGCGGTGGCGCGGCGGGCGCCGAGGGAGTCGATGGCGACCGAGTCGACGGGTACGTCGACCGGACGGCCGGCCTCGACGGCGGCGTTCAGCGCCCGGCAGTTCTCCGGCTCGACGGCGACCGTACGGATTCCGTGGTGCAGGGCGGCGGTGGCGACCCCGGCGAACAGGCCGCCGCCGCCGACCGAGACCACCACGGTGTCCAGCCCGGGGATCCGGGTGTGGATCTCCTCCAACAGGGTTCCGGCCCCGGCGGCGATCAGCGGGTGGTCGTACGCGTGCGAGGCGAGCGCGCCGGTCGTGGCGGCGAACTCCGTGCACGCCTCCAGCGCTTCGGCGTACTCCGCGCCGACGACCCGTACGTCCGCCCCGAGTTCGCGGAGCTTGGCAACCTTCACCGCCGGGGCGACGGTCGGCAGGAACACCGTGGCCCGCACGCCCTGTTGCCGGGCGGCCCACGCGCAGGCCAGTCCCGCGTTGCCGCCGGAGGCGATGGTCACGCCCGCGTCCGGCAGAGTTTTGGCCTCGCGGTGGGCCTGGATGAAGTTCTGCGCGCCGCGCGCCTTGAAGGAGCCGGTGTGCTGCAGGAACTCCAGGGCGAACCAGAGCTCCCCGCAGGGCGCCTCGGACCGGCCGTCGGGGGCGCCGAGGCGGTCCGTCAGGGCCGTATGGACCGTTTCCGGGTCGACGGGGGCGACGGCGACCGGGCGGACGTGCCCGGTGATCCGGTCGGTGGCGGCCTTGATGTCGTCGTACGTGAGCTGCTGCACTTCGTTGCTCCTGGAGAGAGGGATCATCGGGTGCCTCCGAGGATGCCCCGGCCTTCGGGCCGGGGAGGAATCGGCCTCCTGCGGAGCAGGGCAGGTAATGAGCAATCGCCGTCGGGGCGATTGGTCGTCTGTCGAGACGTTGCCGCGCCGGCCTCGAGCCGGTGCAGGATCTCGGAGTTGAGGGACCTACGGCCGACTTGGCCTGAGCGACAAGCCACTCGTGCATGCGTGGTGATCGATGAACCCACGAAGGTGGGCTGCCGCATGGCCCTCAACCAAGATCGAGAACAGGTTTAAAGAAGCGTGCCTCAAACGCCCTTCAGAACACGATCAAGTGCCGCCCGGCCTGCAGGTCCCCAGTGCGGCTTGCCGCCGGGAAGGCCCCGATCTCCGTTCTGCCCCATGAGCATCAGGAAGAGGCTCTTCATCGCGGCCAGCCCGCGGGCGCGCCGGATCGCCGCCTCGTCTGCATGCGCGTACATGTCGAAGAACCGTGAGGCCATGCCTGCAGGTAGCAGCACCCATGCGGCGGCGAGGTCCCACGCCGGGTCGCCGGCGAACATGGCACCGAAGTCGACGATGCCCGAGAGCGTTCCGTCCGAGACGACGACGTTCGCGGGATGGAGGTCGCCGTGCACCCACACCGGCGGGCCCTCCCACGCGTCGGCTGCAACGGCGTCGTCCCAGACGGCCCGGACGTCAGCAGCGATGTCGTCGGGGACAACGGCCTGGAAGAAGTTCTCGAAGCCGTCCGTGCAGTTCCTGGGATGGGCACCGAAGTCCGTAGAGATCGGCGCCTCGGCGGGCGCCTCCACATGGAGCGCCCGGAGGAAGCCCGCTAGTGTGTCGGCCGCGTGCGCGCCGCGACTGATCGAGCCATGGTCCAGCGGCTCGCCGGGAACCCACGTCATCACGGTCCAGTGCTTGGGAAAGCGCTCGGACGGGTCACCGAACCGCACCGGGAGCGGCACCGGGAGCGGCAAGCGCGGGGCCAGCACCGGTAGCCACCGCCGCTCTTTCAACTGAAGCTCCGGAGTGGGGTCCATGCGCTGCATGCGCACAGCCAACTCATCCCCAAGACGCCACATTTGGTTGCCCCAGCCGCCCGCCACCTCCCGGATGGCCAGCCCTGCAAGGTCTGGATGTTGCTCCTTCAGCAGGTCGCGAACCAGGTCTGCGGTGATCTCGATCTCGGTGTCGGCCATGCGACGTCACAGTACCGAGTCGGCAGCCGGAACGCCTCTCGTGCTCCGGAACACTTGCTGTGATTACTCTGGCATCACCAATCCAGTTACAGAGAGCTGCAGATCAGAGGCTCTCGGACGCCCAGCCTCCAGGTTCAGAGAAGCCTGCATTCGGTGCCCCGCAGCCACGTGCGCGGCCCCCATACATCAGCGCGAGGGCGGAACACACCGGGGGTGATATGACCGCAGGCAGGAGTAGCAGCCCGACCGTGCTCCGCGTGATCGTCACCAGGGCGGCCGTCATATAGGGGTTGTCGTCGCTGATCCACGACATGGCCGTTTCCGCCGGCTGCACCAGCGGATGTGCCGCCTCCCGCAGCAGCAGGAAGGCGGCGCCGACAGCCAGGGTCAGCAGCAGGCAGACACCGAACGTCCTGGCCCGGGCCCCGCGGGTCAACGCCCAGGAACGGCGCACCGCCTCCCTGGGCGAGAGTTCGTCGAGGACCAGGGCGGCGGTGGCCGTGCAGAGGCGGGAGGCGACGTAGAAGCCCACAACCACGGTGGCCAGAAGCACGCCCTGGCAAGCCAGTTCGTACCGGGACTCCCGGGTGTCCGTCAGCAGCCGGTCCTGGACGCCCGGTATCAGACGTGCTTCGAGGACGAGCCAGAGCACAAGGCCCGGCAGGACCGCGGTGCCGACACGCGCCGCAGTGAGCACCTGCACCCGCAGCGCGGCCCCGAGGCGGGGACGGGTGCGCTGCCAGACTTCACGGATGGTCGACTGCCGCGCTCCGGCGAGGTACCGGTCGGCCGCGACGGCGTGTGCGGTGTGCAGCAGGCCCAGCACGAGAAAGGCGAGGAGCACCAGCGAGGCCGTGACGACCGCGCCGACGGTGTACACGGTGCCGATGTGCCCGGCGTAACCGCTGGCGGCATCCTCCTGGGCGAGGGTGATCCGCTGCTCCCGCCAGGCGGTGGCGTACGGGCCCGCGATCATGGCGAACCCGGCCGCCAGCACTGACAGTCCGAGGACCGCGGTCACCGCGGTCGCGACGAGACCGATCCCGTACAGCGAGCGCCCGTGACCGGCGAGGAGGCCGCGCACCAGACCCGTCAGCGGCTGTCCGGCTCCCTCTCGTCGGCCGTCGTCCCCTCGTGCCGCATCCCCAGGCATGGGTGTCCAACTCCTCTGCTCGTCGCCCCTGCAGCGCGCCGGGCTGCCTGGCGCGCTCGGTCCTGCTACCCGGCGTTGTGCTGGTCGCGGCCGAACGGCTCCACTGCCCGCACCCCGAGTCGGCCGCGGGTGGCGATCAGCAGGATAAGAGCTGCCGTGACGGAGCTGAGCAGGAACGCGTGGGCGGAGTAGTCGTGGGACAGCGACGGGAACATGTCCGCCCAGGCCATGGAGAAGAAGTTGTTGACGCCGCAGTGCAGCAGCATGACCAGGGGCATGCTCTCGCCGGAGCGGTTGAACAGCCAGGTCATGACGAAGCTGAAGGCGGTCGTCGTAGCCATGAACTCGAGGATCTGGATGGCGGTCACGTCGGTGGAGCCACCCCACTCGGTCAGGAACAGCGGCAGGTGCCAGGCGCCCCACAGCGGGCCGACGATGAGGGTTGCGGCCAGGGGGCCGTAGCGGTGCTGGAGGCGGGGCATGGCGAACTCGCGCCAGCCGGGCTCCTCGGCGAGGCCGGTGGTGACCAACTGCAGCAGCAGGCCGGGCAGGTACGCGGCGAGCAGCGCGGCGGCCGGCAGTGCGGGGCCGTGGTCGGACAGTGCGACCGCGGCGAGGGTCAGCGCGGCGGGCACCGAGAGGAGCACCAGGACGTACCAGTACCAGCCGACCCGGAACTTGGTCATCCGGCTCCGCCAGGTCCGCAGCCCTTGGCGTCCCTGGGTGACCCCGGTCACCAGGAGGGCCGATGTGATCGGGCCGAGATAGGCGCCGGGCAGGACGCCCAGCAGCTGGGTCGTGCCACCGAACGCGGGGAAGGCGAAGTGCCAGACGCCCACGCCGTTTTCGGACAGGACGTACGGCATCCACGCCAGCCAGCTCAGCAGGTAGGACAGCGCGAAGAACCAGATCAGGGGACGGCGGTGGATGCTGCCACGGAGGCCGGAGGGGCGGCCCTGCCCGCCTGCGAGGGCCGGTCGCGTTTCGGCAGGGGCTTGAGGTTGGAAGCTCATCGCGGTGTCCGTTCGGAGGGCGTTGAAGTGACGTGTTCAGCACATCAGCGCGACGTCCGCGGATCATTGCCGTGCGTACCCCAAGTGTCCGTACAGCAGGCTGTACTCACCGTACTCGGCGGGCGTCCTCCAGGTAGTGCAGAACCGCAGCCACCCGGCGGTCCACCCGGTCGGTCGGGGAGAGGTCGAGCTTGGCGAAGATGCTGCGGATGTGCTTGTGGACCGCGCCGTCCGTGACGACGAGCCGTTCGGCGATGGCGCTGTTGCCGAGCCCCTCGGCCATCAGGGCGAGTACGTCCCACTCGCGGGGGCTGAGGCGTTCGAGGCGGGTGTCCTGGTGGGAGCGGGTGAAGAGCTGGGCGACGACCTCGGGGTCGATGGCGGTGCCGCCGACGGCGACCCGGTGCAGTGCGTCGAGGAACTCCTCCACCCGGCCCACCCGTTCCTTGAGCAGATAGCCGAGGCCGCCCACGCCGCCGGTGAGCAGTTCGGTGGCGAAGGTCTGCTCGACGTAGGCGGACAGGACGAGGACCGCAAGGTCGGGGCGGCGCCGCCGGGCCTCGACGGCCGCGCGGATGCCTTCGTCGGTGTGGGTGGGCGGCATCCGTACGTCGAGGATGGCGACGTCGGGCTTGTGCGCGTCGAGGGCGTCCAGGGCCTCGTCGGGGGTGCCGGCCTTGGCCACCACGTCGAGGCCTTCCGCGCGCAGCAGCAGGGCGAGGCCCTCGCGCAGCAACGGGTCGTCCTCGGCTATCACGATCCGCAGGTCACGTGCCACAGGGAAGGTCCACCTCAAGGGTTGTCGGACCGCCTGGCGGGCTGACCAGGCGGAGCGTACCGTCGTGGGCCGCCACGCGGCGGCGGATGCCGGTGAGTCCGGAGCCGCCGTCCTCGTCGGCGCCGCCCCGCCCGTCGTCCTCGACGCGCAGGTGGAACCGGCCGGCGCGGCTGCGGACGGTCACGGCGGCCTGCTCGGCGCCGCTGTGCTTGGCGATGTTGGTCAGAGCCTCGGCGACGACGAAGTAGGCGGTCGCCTCGACGGACGCGGCGCAGCGTTCGGGGGCGTCGACGTCGGTGCGGCACGGTACCGCGCACTCGGCGGCGAGGCCGGAGAGGGCGCCCGCGAGTCCCCGGTCGGTGAGGACGGGCGGCAGGATGCTGCGGGAGACGGTGCGCAGTTCGGCCAGCGCCTGTTCGGCGGCGGACTGGGCGCGTTCGAGGAGTTCGTCGGCGCCCCCCGGATCGCGGGCCACCATGCGGCGGGCGGCGCCGAGCAGGACGGTGACGGTGACCAGCCGGTTCTGGGTGCCGTCGTGCAGCGAGCGCTCGATCCGGCGCAGCTCGGTGGCGTGGGCGTCCAGGGCGGCGGCCCGGGTGGCGGTCAACTCCGCGACTCGCAGGGAGAGGTCGGTGTCCGGTCCGGCCGACAGGAGTCGTTGTCCTGGCCGGGCCTGCAGCCGTGCCATGCCGGGTGCCAGGCCCAGGATGATCGCGATCCAGCCCACGCCGAGCAGGAACACGGCGAAGGCGTCCGGCCAGGAGTGCGCGATGCCGAACCCCAGTGACGTACTGCTCGCGTCCTCAGGGATGAACCGCCACCACAGCGGAAAGGTGCTGTCGCGCACGGCGAAGAGCGGCAGGAAGGCGCCGAGCAGTGCCAGCAGGAACCCGAGGGTGCTGTGCCGGACCAGCCAGCGCAGTTCCCGCCGAGTGGTGGGGTCGGTGACGGCGAGCCGCAGCCGCGTCGGCGGCGGCTCAGGGGGGACGACCTCGTGACCCCGGCGGGCGAGCCGTTCGCGTTCCCGGCCGGCCAGGGCGTGCAGGGCGCGCAGCACGACGGGCGCCATGAGCAGGCCCGCGCCGATCGGAGCGGTCACCACGGTCAGGGCCAGCAGAACCAGCACGCCCAGCGCCATGACGGCCGTACCGAGCCCGCCGGCGAGCTGCCCGATCGCGGCACCGGCGGCTCGCAAGGTCCGTATGCCGATCGCCGCGAGGCCGTCGGCCGCGGTGTCCTGCCGGGTCGCCATGCACTCCCCCGTACTCCATCGTTCGGTACCACCTTAAACCGCAAGGGCGTTGACTCCTGGCCGGGGTCGGGGCGCCTCCCCTCATCTGCCGGTCGGTCTTATGCCGCAAGGGTGTTGACGCCCGCCCGGGGTCGGGACGTACGACCTGCCGTATCTCTCGTTGGGGTGCCGTTAACGAGCAGCGAACCAGCAAGTAACCCGCCAGTAGCTTTAGCTTCGTCTGTCCGGCTGATCTGCCGGGTTCCACGCCCGTACGCTCCAGGAGCATGACCACGACCGTCACCGCCCTGCCCACCGCCGAGCAGGTGCGCGCCCTAACCGCGTTCCCGCCGACCAGGTTCAGCAGACCGCGAACAAGCTCAGCATGTGGGTCTGCTGGAGAAGCTGATGGCTGCGATCCGCCCCGAGTTTCGGCAGGAGGGCCGTGGTCGCGATGAACGTGTCGAGATCGGGCCTGCCCGCGTGAGCCCAACGGACGGAGTGCCCCCAGCACATGCGATTGCTGCGGGCCGGACGGTCACATCCGTCAGATGGAGGCATGGCAGAACTCCGCGGCGCCCTTGCCGCCCCCGTCGCCGCTGTCCGAGGTCTGCCGGATCAGCTACTGCGACTTGTGGGTGAGGGGAACCGCGGTGCTCTGCACCGGCCATGACGGCCGCTGGATTGCGCACGGACGGCCCGACGTCGAGGACTTCACGGCCTCCTACGAGGAGATCGGCCCCGGCGGGTCCGAGCACATGACGACGGCCGGTCAGACAGCGCTGAGGCGGCGGCCGATGCCTCCTGGGCCCAACACCGCACCGCTCGCTGCTGCTGCCCGAAAGCGCCACGAACTGACACGCGCCAAGGCCATCCAGGCCGTGCGGGAACTCGACCGCACTGGAGCCCCGGTGTCCTTCGAGGGCGTCGCCCGGCGCGCGCCAGCATCGCCCGTTCCTGGCTCTACTGTCAGCCTGACATCCGAGCCGAGATCGAACAGCTCCGCGACGCGACTCGACGTTCACCCTCACCGCCGATTCCGGCAGCCGAGCGTTCTTCCGATGCCTCACTGCCGCTCTCCTGGCCGGCGTCTGGCAGGCGCTGGAATGCGACGTCGATTCGCTGTTTTATGAGCGACCACCTACGAAACGCGGTGTCGCCGCGTGATGCGCTGGGCGAGGCGGTGGTCAGCCCAGGAGGTTGTCCAGGTGATAGTCCAGCACCCTGAGTGCCTCGTCGGGAGAACGCTGCCCCAGGGCGACGTCGACCCCCAGGCTCGTGGCCAGATTCCAACAGATGTCGGCGTCGATCAGGCCGTTGCCCCGTGCTGGCGCGCCCCGTTCCTGCCGGGCTGCGGCGATGAGTCCTGCGGTGAAGTCCAGAAGCTCGCCGCTACCTGGCGCCAGCACGCCGGCCATTGCCGGATCCGAGATCGCCCTTCCGACGGCCGCGACTGACAGCTGGAGTAGGCGCAGGCTTTCCGGGTCACGGGCGAGCATCGCGCGCAGGCATTCACGGAGCATCGTCTCCGCGCTCGCCGGGTCTGTTGCCTTGATGGATGCCTCAATTCGGGCGTTCAGTGCCCGCACGGCGCGGTCGATCGCGTCACGGACCAGGTCCTCCCGGGTGGCGTAGTAGTGCTGCACCTGGCCCATGGACACCCCGGCCTCCACCGCGACCTTGCGAAGCGTCACACCCTCCAGTCCGTCGCGGAGCGTCAGCGTCCAGACGGCTTCGGCCAGGCGGTGTCGGCGCTCCTCATGGTCAACGATCTTCGGCATGCATCCTCCCTGGCAAGCCAATGCGTTCGCATTGCATCGCCATCGGCAGTCTATTACAATGCAAGTGCATTGTGAAAAACTGAGGGGGTATCATGAAGTTCGTCGTTCTGCTGATCATCGGAATGGCTTTAGTAGTCTTCAGCGGCCAAGCCGCGATCCGGCTGCTCATCGATCACGACAACGGTGGGGTGCTCAGCGGATTACCGTTTCCGGGCGCCCTGTGCGTTTACATCGCTGCCCTCGCCATCGGTGTCCTCCTCGCCGGCTGGGCACAGGGTCGCGCCAAGGCCCTCGGACACCTCAAGTAACACCCACCACGGCGCCCAGCGGGCTGCCGCAGCACATTCCGGCCTCTATCCCGCTCGGAGTCCCGCCGGGCCCGCTTCGCCGGGACCATCAGCGGGCCCGGCGGCCTGCTTTGCACCGTGGGTCAGAGATAGGAGTCCGGGGCCGAGAGTTCCGCGAGTTCAGGCAAACTGAAGAGTTCTCGCTGGGAACCCGGGGGTCCGTCGTCGTGCTGAACGGCATTGGACCCGCGAGTTCGACTCCAACTCGTGACCACGCCGTTTCCGGGCTCCGTGGACAGAACAGCTAGCCAAGAGGGCAGCGGTAACGCAACTTGTTGAGAGATCCGCCGCCAGTGGAGTCCTCCACGGCCGCGCCGTCTGCGCCCCAGCCAGCGGCTTCGTAGAAGCGCCGGGCGCGTTCGTTGTCTTCCAGGACCCACAAGGTGGCTTGCGTGTAGTCGGCCTGTCCGAGGGCCGCCAACGTGGCCAGCATCAACTGCCTTCCGATTCCCGTGCCCCAGACCTCGGGCATCGCGTAGAGCGTGCCGATTTCCGCGATGACAGGGGTGTCCTGAGACGGGCCGAAACTTGCGAATCCGACGATCCCGGCCCCGGTTTCAGCTACCAGTACTCCCGACGACGGCCACCGTGTTTTCGCGATTCGTGTCTTCCACTCGGACTCTTCGCGGCTCGGGTCCATGGCGTCGAGGTAGTGCTGGGGAACAAGACCGGCAAAGGCCACCTGCCAGGAGCGCACGTAGACGCCAGCGACCTCTGAAGCATCATCAGGCCATGCCTGTCGAATCTGCATGGCTGTCATTCTTCAAGTCCCGTCAATTTGGGCCAAGTTTTTTTCCCGAGGGCGATGGTGTCGACGGTCAAGGATTTTCCCCACGACCTGCATGATCAGCGTCACGTGGTTCCCCACCCGCGCGGTCACGATTCTCCAGGGGGATGGTGACCGCGCGGCACACCCTCGAAGGGTGATCAGACCACCGGTGGCCCCGCCTCGATGCGGCGCAGTACGGGGGGCAGGCGGTCCAGGTCGGGGCCGGTTTGGACCTGTCGCTCGTCCCACCAGGTGGCGCCGGCGTCGTGCAGTGGGCCGATCACGTCCTTGGCCTTCGCTGCGTCCGGCGGCGTGGCTCCGCCGAGTACGAACTCGTAGGGGTGCTCGTCCCCGGCTGTACGGTGCTTGCGTACATAGCTGACCAGTTCCCGTACCTCCGCGGCATCGGGCACATGTCCATGCCGGGCCGTCTCGAAGAGTGGCGCCGCGCCGTCCCACCGCGCTGCCCGCCGCATGGGCGGACGGTGCGGCCAGAATCCGCCGATCCACACTGGCGGACCCGGCCGCTGCACGCTGGCGGGCGGCATCTTCACGTCCCGGACCTCGTAGTGTTGACCGTGGTGGTTCACCGGCTCGCCGGACCAGAAGCGTCTCAACAACTCCAGTCCCTCGTCCAGCCGCTGCGCGAGGAGGCGTGGCTCGGCAGTGTCGCCGAAGCTGCGGTATTCGTCCTCGATCGGACCGCCCAGGCCGGCGGCGAAGACCACCCGGCCGCCACTGAGGTGGTCCAGGGTGGCCACTTGGCGGGCGAGTTGCTGCGGACGGTAACGGGGGACCGGCGTAAGCAGGGTGCCCAGTCGGATCCGGGAGGTCGCAAGCGCGGCCGCGGTCAGCAGCATCCAGGGGTCACCGAAGGGACGATCCTGGTGCCGTCGGTGCAGCACGTGGTCCCAGACGAAGAGTCCGTCCCAGCCGGCCTGTTCGGCGGCGGCCGCCACGGTCGCGACGTTACGGGGGTCGGCAAAGTCGCCGAAGTTGGGGATGTTGATGGAGAAGCGCATCTCAGCAGGATGTGCAGCCGGCCACGAGGGGGCAATCGGATTTCAATCCAGGTGACTTCCTGGCAGGCTACGGACAGGCGTAGGACCACGCAGGCTCCATGGTGATCTCCGAACCACAGTCGAACGGACAGGACTGACCCGTCGGACTCCGCATCACGCGCGAAACCCGTCAGCTGCTACGGCCACCACCTGAGGAACTACGTGAGCACAGCCCCTGGGGAATCGAGTGACCGTCGACAGATGGTGAGTGCTCGGCTGTCTGTTCTAGCAGTGCCCGCGCCGAGTCCGCGTAGCGGATGGCGGTCCTCTCGTCGATGCCGAAGACCAGTGCGAGGTGGAGCGGGTCAGCGCCGTGGGTGAGGGCCTCTTCGAGCTGTCGGTCGACGCGAAGTCGTTCGAGGGTGGCAGTGAGGTTGCGGGTGGCCCGGGTGGTCCAGAGCTTGCCCGCCGGCCCGAGTTCGACGGCCGTCTTCTGGGTGATCAGCAGGTGTGGGTTGGCGGTGTTCGGCCAGCGGGTTCGGCGGTGGTCGAGCCAGTCCAGGACGGCCTGGCGGGTGAGGTCGTCGAGCGGGCGGACGTGACCGGCGACGGTGATTCGCCCGTTGCCGAGATCCACGTCGTCCAACTGCATCGTTCGGATCATCTTCGGCCGTGCCGCGTGGACGGCGGCCAGGGCAGTGATCAGCTTGATGTCCGGGGTGGTCGCGCTGGCGACGGCCTGGTCGATGTCCGCTTGCCCCAGGGGCTGGGCGACGCCGCCAGCCTGCCGGGGGACACGGATCCGTTGGGTGGGGTTGCGGAAGACCTGGCCGTTCCTCTTCGCGTGACGGAACAACGACCGCAGCGCGACGACCCGGCTTTCCCGCTGCTTGCCGCTGGCGGCGTCCCGGGCGGCGATGATGTCCTCCCGGGTGACCTCCCGCAGATGGTCGTAGTGGCTGGACCACTCCAGCAGAACCGATTGGATCTCGTTGAGGTAGGTCCAGGCGGTCTGTCGTGCACGGGGCTCGGACCGCGGGCCGCCGTCGAGTAGGGTCCGGGCCCAGGATTCGACCTCGCCACGGATGCCCGGGGCAACGGCGTCGAGCTTGCGGTCCAACCACCGGTCGACCGCTGGCGTGCGGTCGTCGGTGAACAGGCCCAGTTGATCGAGAACTTCGGCGGTCCGACCGACCGGGAGTCCCCGGCCTCGCAGGGCCGGGAAGATCTCGGTGTAGCGGATCGACTCGCCCTCGGCATGGCCGGACAGCACGATGACCAGGGCCCGGTCGACATCGCTGGCGACCCAGCGGGTCCACCCGCGCGCCTCGCCCAGAGCGCGCGCTGCCCGCCGGGCCCGGATTAGCCACGGGTTGGCCAGGTCGGCGTGCCGTTCCCGTTCGAAGGTGCGGTAGTCCCGGGTGGTGGTGAAAAGAGGCGGCTGGATCCAGCCCGTCATCACGAGCGCAGGGGCTGGCCTTGGTGCCCGTTTAAGGACGCGGCGCCCCTGCTTGCCGACGGGCGGTCCGCCGTTGCGAGGCCGCTGCAGGTTCGCGAAGAAGAGCTGTTGGTGCTTCACCCGCCGAAGGAAGATCGCCAGTGCGGCGGCCTCGCCGTTGACGCCCGCAGCCTTGATGGCCCAGCTGGCCTGGGCCCGGCAGAGCCGGCAGTGGCCGTCGTGGACGGGAACCTCGCGACGGCAGACAGCACACGTGCCAGGCGAGTTGAGCTGGCCGTAGGTGTAGCAGGCCCGGCAGAACCGGCCGGGCAGCTGTCCCCAGGCGAAGCAGCCCACGCAGGAGACCGCAGGCTTGTTGTCGCGGATTTTGCTCATCGTGGCGGCGTCAGGCCGGCGGGAGGGATCGGCCGTCCCGGCGCTTGGGGATCACCGCCGGTGTGGCAGTCCCCGCGCCGACTACCGCTCGTTCCGTCTCCGCCTGCCCCGGGCGGCTGACCTTCTCGGGCTCGGGGATCAGCAAGTCGCCGATCTCGCAGCCGAGGACGACGCAGATGACGTCCAGGTCCTCCAGCTTGAGCGAAACGGGCTGCCCCGACCACAGGCCGGACATCTTCCCCGCCGAGATCACCAACCCATGCTCGGCCAGGTTCCGCTGGAGCTCAGAAGCCTTCCAGACCCCTTTGTTCGCGGCGGTCAGCCGCAGGTTCCACCTCATCAGACCAGTCCTTCCAGCCGCTTCGCGGCCCGTTCCATTCCGGCGACCCAGGCGTCCTCGACCCGGGTCTGCTGGACGTGGATGTATCGCATCGTGGTGGCGATCCACGAGTGTCCCAAAACCTCCTGGATTGCCATCAAGTCCAGTCCGTTTCCATAGAGTTGGGACGCGCAGAAATGTCGCAGGACATGCGGTGTCAGCTTCTTGCCCCACCCGGGCAGGTGCACTTTGGCCGCGTCCTTGAGCCCATTGCGCAGGGCATCGTCGCCCACCCGCCGCGAGGACCCGTCGGCGTTCTTGCGCTCGGAGGGAAACAGCGGGGCGCCGGGGCGGGTGTGGTCGTCGTCGAACTGGCCCCAGACGTCTTCGATGAACCACCGAAGGGTTCGGTCGGCCCCGTTGATCAGCGGGACCATCCGTTCGCGCGGGCCCGATCCGCGGGCGCCCTTGCCGTGGCGGACGTGGAGCTTGCCGAAGCGACCCAGGTCCCACTTGATGTCATCCAGGTCGAGCCCGCATGCCTCGCTCACCCGCAGGCCGACCTGGGACAACAGCTTCGAGGCGGTGTAGTTCCTGGCGGTAGGGGCGAACTTGCGGCAGGTGGCCAGCTCACTGCCCCAGCCGGTGAAGAGCGCCCCGACCTCCGGCTCGCTCGGTGGAATCCGCAGCTGAGCGTCCTTCGCGCCGCGCGGCTTGTTCATCTCGTCGATCGGGCACTCGATGACCCGGCCGGTCATCCGGTGCAGTTCGACCTTGTGCCGCAGCTCCAGGAAGATGAAGTACGTGCTCAGCGCCTGGGACCGGGCCAGCCGAGTGCCGCTCGGCGAGCCACGCAGCACCTTGCCGAAGTACGCGTCGGCGTCGGCCGGCTCCATATCCCACAGCGGTCGGCCGAACCAGGTTCTGATCTGGTCCAGGTGTCCGACATCCCCGCGGATCGTGCCGTCCGCCAGTCCTGCCGAGGCGCGTGCGAGGACGAACCCGGACAGCGCGTCGGTCTCGAACTGCTCCAGTTCCTCCGCCGACGCGGGCGCCCAGTGCTCGCGCATGTCCCGTACAACTGCCAGCGCCGCCAACCCGAGCCCCCTCACCTTCGACCCGACTGCGGATCAGTCGGACACGGTGAGAACGCTTCAAGAATCCCGAAGTTACGTCACGCGACCACAGGGCACTCGAAGGAGGAAAAACCCCCTGGCCACAGGGTCAGAGACTCAGCGAGGCTCAGAAGAACTCACGGGATGTCGCACAGTATGGCGAAGCTCCCTGTGGCGTATGACGGAAACGGGCTGGTGCATGTACTTTCACCAGGGCACTTTGGCGGGCTGAGCGGGGATGGTCCGCCGCTCGTGAGGGCGGCGGACCATCGAGACGTAGCGGCAGAGGTCAGCCGGCCTTGGCAGGCTCTTCGGCTCGTGCGCGGGTGCTGGCGAGGCGGTAGGAGTCGGTGCCGGTCTCGGCGTCGACTTCGCCGGGCGCGGCGATCCGTGCGAACCAGCCGGGCTCGGTGACGGCCCACTGGTGGGCGAGAACGGCCAGCGAGCCGCTGGTGTAGACGATGAACGACCGGCGGTCCAGGGAGGGCATCAGGGCCTCTCGGAGTGAGGGGACGGCGTTGTGCGGGCCGAGGGGCAGCGGTTTGTCCTGGCCCGGTAGCCAGTGGGGTGAACAACAGTTCCTATTTCTTTCAGTGGATATCTGTCACCTTCGGTGAATATCGTGATGTTGTGAAGCTTTCGGAGTGGGCGGTGCGTAACGGTGTGCATTACCAGACCGCGTGGACGTGGGCGAAGGAGGGCCGTATGCCGGTCCCGGTCGTCCAGACGCCGTCGGGTACATGGCTCGTGAC
>NZ_JBEOYU010000048.1:0-44344 GCF_040297265.1 Streptomyces sp. NPDC001832 | reverse complement strand
GGCGCGGACGAGGTGTGCCGGGAATGGCCGAGGCTTGCCGGGAGGGTCGGTTGTTTCGGGTGGTGGCTGCGGGACAGCCCTTACCCGGGGCCGGCGGATCACTCCAGGTGATCCGGGCCCACGGTCGTACGGGTGTTGAGGGGCGTCAGCTCTGTGCCGGGGTGTCCTGCTCGGACGGACTCGGCTGCGCGGAGTCGTCGGACGACGGCCCGGTCTGCGCGGCGGTCGAGGCAGCCTGCGTGGAGGCCGGTTTTGACTGAGCGCGCTCACGCATCTTGCGCAGCAGCTCCTGCTTCTGGTCGGCAGCCGTCTTGCGGTCGGCGTTGCGCGCAGGGCCCGCGCCCTGCTGCTCGGCGCGGGACAGCTTCTTGCGCTGTCCGCCCACACCGAGGAGGTTGTTGCGGCTCTTGGCCACGGCGTTCTCCCATTCGTGGTGAGAAGTGAGGTTTGAAGCGGAATCGATCCGATGGGCGGCGGGTGGTCGGACCCGCCGTGCTCTCACTCGTAGATCTGGAAGAACGAATACATGCCGAAACCGTACCCCGGCCCCATCGGCCGCCGCACCCGGTTTTCCCGCGCGTGGCCGCGAACGCTCAGCGTGGACAGTGCGCGGCGAAGCCCCCGGTTCCATGCGAGGAACCGGGGGCTTCGCCGTAAAGCCGTGGTGCGTCAGCAGCCCAGCAGACGGGCGCCGAGGTACGCCTGGATCTGGTCCAGGGAGACACGCTCCTGCTTCATGGTGTCGCGCTCGCGGACGGTCACCGCGTTGTCGTCGAGGGTGTCGAAGTCGACGGTGACGCAGAACGGCGTACCGATCTCGTCCTGGCGGCGGTAGCGGCGGCCGATGGCGCCCGCGTCGTCGAACTCGATGTTCCAGTTCTTCCGCAGGTCGGTCGCGAGGCCCTTGGCCTTCGGCGACAGCTGCGGGTTGCGGGACAGCGGCAGGACGGCGACCTTGACCGGCGCGAGGCGCGGGTCAAGACGCATCACGGTGCGCTTCTCCATGACGCCCTTGGCGTTGGGCGCCTCGTCCTCGATGTACGCGTCGAGAAGGAAGGCGAGCATCGCGCGGCCGACACCGGCTGCCGGCTCGATGACGTACGGAGTCCAGCGCTCGCCGGCCTCCTGGTCGAAGAAGGACAGGTCCGTGCCCGAGGCCTCGGAGTGCGCCTTGAGGTCGTAGTCCGTGCGGTTGGCGACGCCCTCCAGCTCGCCCCACTCGCTGCCGCCGAAGCGGAAGCGGTACTCGATGTCAGCGGTGCGCTTGGAGTAGTGCGAGAGCTTCTCCGCGGGGTGGTCGTACCACCGCATGTTCTCCTCGCGCAGACCCAGGCCGGTGTACCAGTTCCAGCGCTGCTCCATCCAGTACTCGTGCCACTTCTCGTCCTCGCCCGGCTTGACGAAGAACTCCATCTCCATCTGCTCGAACTCGCGGGTGCGGAAGATGAAGTTGCCCGGAGTGATCTCGTTCCGGAAGGACTTGCCCATCTGGGCGATGCCGAACGGCGGCTTCTTGCGCGACGTCTGCTGCACCTGGCCGAAGTTGGTGAAGATGCCCTGGGCGGTCTCGGGACGCAGGTAAGCGACCGAACCGGAGTCCTGGGTCGGGCCGAGGTGGGTGGAGAGCAGACCCGAGAACTGCTTGGGCTCGGTGAAGGTGCCCTTGTTGCCGCAGTTGGGGCAGTTGAGCTCGGTCAGGCCGTTCGCGGGCGCGTGGCCGTGCTTCTCCTCGTACGCCTCCTCCAGGTGGTCGGCGCGGAAGCGCTTGTGGCAGGAGGTGCACTCGGTCAGCGGGTCGGTGAACGTGGCGACGTGACCGGAGGCAACCCACGCCTCGGGGGCCAGGATGACCGACGAGTCGAGGCCGACCACGTCCTCGCGCGAGGTGACCATGTAGCGCCACCACTGGCGCTTGAGGTTCTCCTTCATCTCCACGCCCAGCGGCCCGTAGTCCCAGGCGGCACGCTGACCGCCGTAGATCTCACTGCAGGGATAGACGAAGCCACGGCGCTTGCTCAGGCTGACGATGGAGTCGATCTTGTCGGCGGCCACGGTGCTCTCTTCATTACGACGACGAAATTTGGACAGGGGTGGCGCGAAGCGCCTAGGTGGGGGGTGGTGGTCGGGAGACGGGCGGGCGAATGCTTCAGATTACCGGCGGGCATGCCCCCTGTATCAAATCAGTACCGGCACAGTCGGCCGAGGGGGCACCCGATCAGCCTTGTTGACAATCGTTTCCAATTTCATTGAAAATGACTGTCATGAACGTAAGCCGCCTCATACCCACCGTCACCGTCGTCGGAACAGTCGTCCTCGGCCTCACCGCCCTCACCGCCTGCTCCGCCTCGGATGCCGCCGACCACAAGAACGGCGACAAGCTGAATGTGGTGGCCTCGTTCTATCCGATGCAGTTCCTGGCCGAGCAGATAGGCGGGAAGCACGTCTCCGTCACCACGCTGACCAAGCCGGGCGTCGAGCCGCACGACCTGGAGCTCACCCCGCGACAGATCGGCGGACTCAGCGACGCCGACTACATCCTGTACCTCAAGGGCATCCAGCCCGCCGTCGACGACGCCATCAAGCAGTCCGGCTCGAAGCATGTCGTCGACGCCTCGAAGCTCACCGCGATGGAAGACCACGGCACCGAGGCCGGCGCCGGCGAACACGGTCATGAGCACCACGGCGACGAGGCCGGAGCCGACCCCCACATCTGGCTGGACCCGGTGAAGTACGCCGAGGTCGCCGAGGGCGTCGGGAAGTCCCTGGAGAAGACCGACCCCGACCACGCCGCGGACTACCGCAAGAACACGGACGCGCTGGTCGACAAGCTCGACGCGCTGAACACGGCGTACGAGACGGGTCTGAAGGACACCGCGACCAAGACCTTCATCACCACCCACTCCAGCTTCGGGTACCTCGCCGAGCGCTACGGCCTGACTCAGGAGGGCATCGCCGGCATCGACCCCGAGGCCGAGCCCAGCCCGGCCCGGATCAACGAGATCCACACCATCGCGGAGAAGAACAAGGTCACCACCGTGTTCTTCGAGACGCTCGCCAGCGACAAGACCGCGAAGACCCTCGCCAAGGACACCGGCCTGAAGACCGACGTCCTGGACCCGCTGGAGGGAATCACGGACAAGTCCAAAGGCGACGACTACTTCGAGGTCATGCAGTCCAATCTCGCAGCCCTGCAGAAGGCGCTCGGCGCGAAGTGACCCACGTAACACCCACCACAGCAGCACCGGAGGCGCACATGCCCGAGCCCGGGAGCACCACGACTGAACCCGTGATAGCCCTGCGCGGCGCAACGGCCACGCTCGGCGCGCGTCCGGTGCTGCGCGGCATCGACGTGACCGTCCACCGCGGCGAGGTCGTCGCCCTGCTCGGCGCCAACGGCTCCGGCAAGTCGACCGCCGTACGCTCCGTCATCGGCCAGGTACCACTCACCGGCGGCTCCATCGAGCTGTTCGGGACCCCGCTGCGCCGCTTCCGCGCCTGGGCGCGCATCGGTTACGTACCCCAGCGCACCACGGCGGCCGGCGGCGTCCCCGCCACCATCCGTGAGGTCGTCTCCTCCGGGCGCCTCTCCCGTACGAAGCTGGGCCTGCTCCGCAAGGCCGACCGGGCCGCCGTCGACCGGGCCATCGACCTCGTGGGCCTCGCCGACCGGGCCGAGGACTCGGTGGACGCGCTCTCCGGCGGGCAGCATCAGCGGGTGCTGATCGCCCGGGCGCTGGCCGCCGAACCAGAGCTGCTGATCATGGACGAGCCGATGGCCGGCGTCGACCTGGCCAGCCAGGAGATCCTCGCCTCGACGCTCCGCGCGCAGGTCGCGGCCGGCACCACCGTGCTGCTCGTGCTGCATGAGCTCGGGCCGCTGGAGCCGCTGATCGACCGTGCGATCGTGCTGCGCGACGGCTGTGTGATGCACGACGGGCCGCCCCCGAAGGCGCTGGGCCAGCACGCCCTGCCCGGACACGACCATGTACACCCCCACGCGGCCTCCGAGCCCGTCCGGACGGGACTGCTGAGCTGATCATGGAATTCCTCAACCCTCCGTTCATGCAGCGGGCCCTGCTCGCCGCCGTCCTGGTCGGCGTCATCGCCCCCGCCGTCGGCATCTATCTCGTCCAGCGCCGACAGGCCCTGATGGGCGACGGCATCGGCCATATCGCGATGACCGGTGTCGGCCTCGGCTTCCTGCTCTCCACCAGCCCGGTGTGGATGGCCACGGCGGTCGCCGTCGTCGGCGCCGTCGTGATGGAGCTGATCCGGTGGTACGGACGCACCCGCGGCGACATCGCGCTGGCCATGCTGTTCTACGGCGGTATGGCAGGCGGTGTCCTGCTGATCAACCTCTCCGACACCGGCTCCAACGCCAACCTCACCTCGTACCTCTTCGGCTCCCTCTCCACGGTCTCCACCGAGGACATCACCGCGATCTGTCTGCTGGCCGCCTTCGTGCTGCTGGTGACGCTGGGGCTGCGCCGGCAACTGTTCGCGGTCAGCCAGGACGAGGAGTTCGCCCGGGTCACCGGGCTGCCGGTGCGCGCGCTGAATCTGCTGGTAGCCGTGACGGCGGCGGTGACGGTCACCGTGGCGATGCGGGTCGTCGGGCTGCTGCTGGTCAGCGCGCTGATGGTGGTACCGGTCGCGGCCGCGCAGCAGATCTCCAGGTCCTTCAAGGCGACGTTCGTACTGTCCGTCGTCATCGGTACGGCGGTGGCCCTGGCCGGCACCGTGACCTCGTACTACCAGGACGTCCCGCCCGGCGCGACGATCGTGCTGCTCGCCATCGTGGTCTTCGTCGTTCTGACGCTGCTCGCGGCCCCGCTGGCCAGAAGGCGCGGCCGCCGGAGCGAAGCGGCGTTGGAGGAGTGCACTCTTGAGGTACCGGCCTCCCGTCCGGCGACGGACGAACTCCCGGTTCGGCCGTGACGCCCGGACGGGCTGGCACAATGGCCCGACACAGGTACGGGCGACACGAGGAGGCTGCTGTGGCGACGGCGCCGATCAGTGGAACGAACGCGGCTCCGGTACGCGGCCGGTCGACCCGACAGCGGGCGGCGGTGGCTGCGGCGCTCGACGAGGTGGACGAGTTCCGCAGCGCCCAGGAGCTGCACGATGTGCTCAAGCACCGCGGCGACTCGGTCGGTCTGACCACCGTCTACCGCACACTCCAGTCCCTCGCCGATGCGGGCGAGGTCGATGTGCTGCGCACCACGGACGGCGAGTCCGTGTACCGGCGCTGCTCGACCGGGGAACACCACCACCATCTGGTGTGCCGGATGTGCGGCAAAGCCGTGGAGGTCGAGGGACCCGCGGTCGAGCAGTGGGCGGAGACGATCGCCGCGCAGCACGGTTATGTGAACGTGGCCCACACGGTGGAGATCTTCGGGACGTGCGCGGAGTGCGCGAACGCGAAGGAGTAACGGCCTCGCCCACTGGCAATCGTGGGTGAGGCCGTAAGGGCCGCCCGGGGCGCCCCGGTCAGCCCGTAGGCTCCTGAGCCGTCTCCACCGCACCGCCGAAGCGCCGGTCCCGCTGGGCGTACTCCAGGCAGGCCCGCCACAGGTCGCGGCGGTCGAAGTCCGGCCAGAGCACGTCCTGGAAGACCATCTCGGCGTATGCGCTCTGCCAGATCAGGTAGTTGGATGTGCGCTGCTCGCCGCTGGGGCGGACGAAGAGGTCGACGTCCGGCATGTCCGGGTAGTAGATGTACTTCGCGAACGTCTTCTCGTTGACCTTGGACGGGTCCAGCTTCCCGGCTGCGACGTCCTGCGCGATGCGCTGTGCGGCGTCGGCGATCTCGGCGCGGCCGCCGTAGTTGACGCAGAAGTACAGCGTCATCCTGTCGTTGTCCTTCGTCTGCTCCTGGGCGACCTGGAGCTCCTGGACGACGGACTTCCACAGCTTCGGCATGCGCCCCACCCAGCGGATACGGATGCCCAGCTCGTCCATCTCGTCACGGCGGCGGCGGATGACGTCCCGGTTGAAGTTCATCAGGAACTTCACTTCCTCCGGGGACCGCTTCCAGTTCTCGGTGGAGAACGCGTACAGCGAGAGGTTCTTGACGCCCATCTCGATGCAGCCCTTGAGGACGTCCATCACGACGCCTTCGCCGACCTTGTGGCCCTCGGTGCGCGGGAGGCCGCGTTCCTTGGCCCAGCGGCCATTGCCGTCCATCACGACGGCGACGTGCTTGGGCACCAGCTCGTCG
This sequence comes from Streptomyces sp. NPDC001832, assembly GCF_040297265.1. Lineage (NCBI taxonomy): Bacteria > Bacillati > Actinomycetota > Actinomycetes > Kitasatosporales > Streptomycetaceae > Streptomyces > Streptomyces sp. NPDC001832. The sequence goes on along the minus strand of NZ_JBEOYU010000048.1, from coordinate 38,124 downwards.
GGGATCTTCGGGGGCGTGGCGCCGGAGGGGTGCGGCTCCGGGGCCTTGTAGTCGCGCCGGTTACGGCCGCCGAGCATCCCGCGTACTGCCATGAACTGTCTCGCTCCCTGTGCCTGATCTGCCTGTGTCAATTCTCTACGTACCGCAGTGAGCGCAGCCCGCGCTCCAGATGCCAGTGCAGATAGGCGGACACCAGTCCGCTCCCCTCCCTGACATGACGCGCATCACACGCATCCGCCGTCTCCCAGTCGCCGGTGAGCAGTGCGCTCAGCAGGGTGACGGCCTCAGCCGAGGGTACGACGCTGCCGGGTACCCGGCAGTCGCCGCATATGACACCGCCCGCCGCGACGGAGAAGAACCGGTTGGGTCCGGGCATGCCGCACTTCGCGCAGTCCTCGAAGCTGGGTGCGTAGCCGTTGACGGCGAGCGAACGCAGCAGGAAGGCGTCGAGGACGAGATGCGGCTCGTGTTCGCCACGGGCGAGGGTGCGCAGCCCTCCGACGAGCAGCAGATACTGCTGGACCGCGGGCTCGCCCTCGTGGTCGGTGAACCGCTCGGCGGTCTCCAGCATCGCGGTGCCCGCAGTGTAGCGGGCGTAGTCGGTGACGATGCCGCCGCCGTACGGGGCGATCGTCTCGCTCTGGGTACAGAGCGGCAGACCGCGGCCGATCAGCTCGCTGCCCCGGGCGAAGAACTGCACATCGACGTGGGAGAAGGGTTCCAGCCGTGCCCCGAACTTGGACTTCGTACGCCGTACGCCGCGCGCGACGGCCCGCACCCGGCCGTGGCCGCGGGTCAGGATCGTGATGATCCGGTCGGCCTCGCCCAGCTTCTGCGTGCGCAGCACCACGCCGTCGTCCCGGAACAAGCTCATGCGTCCATTGTCCGGTACCGGGACGACTCATCGGCCCCATCCCGCAACCGGCCGGTCTCAGCGCCCGTCCGCCCCGCCGGCACACACGATGGTCACCAGCCGGGCCCGGTCGCGGGCGCCGGCCTTCAGGAGGGGGTACGCGCCGCCGCGGCGAGCAGTCGGGCGGTGTCCTCGGCGCAGAGCTGCAGCGCTCCGCCGACCGTCGTCAGCACCTCCCGCTCCGACGGCCCGTACGGGCCGTCGGCGAGCGCGATCCTGGCGCCCTGCAGCAGGATCGCTTCGCGTCCGGCGGGGGCCAGATGCGGAGCGAGGGGTTCCAGCGCCTCGTGCAGTTCGATGGCGAGGGCCGCGCCGCAGGCCTCGGCCGCCGGGTCGAAGGCGGATCCGTGGCCGATGTCGGTGGAGAGGACCTCGACGACGGTGGAGAGCTGTTCCTCGGTGCAGTCGTCGAACCCGGCGCCGCGCACGGCGGCGGCCGCGGTCTCCAGGACCGTACGGGAGGCGGTGCCGCCGGCCGCGAGGACACCGAGCACGACCGTGTGAACGGCGTCCCGGAGCATGGCGGAGAACCGGGTGGTGGTGGGGTGGTCGAGCACATCGGTGTCGAAGTGGGCCCGGCAGGCGGCGCATTCGACGACGGGACCCGCGGTGCCGCGCCTCAGCACCGGGACACCGAGCACCGTGAGGCGCCGACGGCCGGTGAGCCGACGGTAGTTGCGGTCGCCGCCGCAGCCGGGGCAGAAGAACTCGCCGTCACCGACGGTGTCCCAGATGGTGCGGATGCCGCAGATACGCATCTTCATGGCGCGTTGTCCCAGGGCTGACCGCACGTCGCACACCTCCGTAACTCCCCCGTAGCCCCAAGGGCACGGGAGGTGCCCCCTTCGGCAACATTGCCGTGTCGACGTGATGTTAACCACAGTGATGACGTGGCGTCAGCACCTCGATCGCCATAACCGCCGGAGATGGCCGAACCCCGCCCCCCGGATAGCGACCTCACCCACGATTGGCAGTGGGCCGCTGCCGTTCGTGGGTGAGGCCATAAGAAGCAGTTCTAAGGGTGGGCGGGGTCTTCGGCCGTGCGCATTCAGGCCCTTTCGGGCACCGGGTCAGCGGGTGGCGCGGTTGACGGCGGAGACGACCGCCTTCAGCGAGGCACGCATTGTGTTGGCGTCGATGCCGATGCCCCACAGAACCTTTCCGTCGATCGCGCACTCGATGTACGAGGCGGCCTGGGAGCTGGCGCCCTCGCTCATGGTGTGCTCGGTGTAGTCCAGCAGACGGGCGTCGATGCCGATGGCCTGCAGCGCTTCGAAGAACGCGGAGATCGGGCCGTTGCCGGTGCCGCTGAGCACGGTGTCCGTGCCGTCCACCGTCGCCTCGACGGTGATGGTGTCCTGGCCGTCGGAGCCGGTCGTGGTCTGGCCGGAGCGGAGCTGTACACGCCCCCACTGGGCCGCGGAGTTGTGCGGGTTCGGCAGGTATTCGTCCTGGAACGTGGACCAGATCTGGGCCGGCGTCACCTCGCCGCCCTCGGCGTCGGTCTTGGCCTGAATGATCCGGGAGAACTCGATCTGCATCCGGCGCGGCAGATCCAGCTTGTGGTCGTTCTTCAGGACGTAGGCAATCCCGCCCTTGCCGGACTGCGAGTTGACCCGGATGACGGCCTCGTAACTGCGGCCGACGTCCTTCGGGTCGATCGGCAGGTAGGGCACCGCCCACTCGATCTCGTCGACCGTCTTGCCCTGGGCGGCCGCGTCGGCCTCCATGGCGTCGAAGCCCTTCTTGATGGCGTCCTGGTGGGAGCCGGAGAAGGCGGTGTAGACCAGGTCGCCCGCGTAGGGGTGGCGCGGGTGGACCTCCATCTGGTTGCAGTACTCGCTGGTGCGGCGGACCTCGTCGATCTGCGAGAAGTCGATCTGCGGGTCGACGCCCTGCGAGAACAGGTTCATCCCCAGGGTGACCAGGTCGACATTGCCGGTGCGCTCGCCCTGGCCGAACAGGCAGCCCTCGATCCGGTCGGCACCGGCCATGATGGCCAGTTCGGCGGCGGCGACGGCGGTGCCGCGGTCGTTGTGCGGGTGGACCGACAGGCAGACGAACTCGCGGCGCGACAGGTTGCGCGACATCCACTCGAACCGGTCCGCGTGCGTGGACGGGGTCGAACGCTCCACGGTGGCGGGCAGGTTGAGGATGATCTCGCGGCCCTCCTCCGGCTGCCAGACGTCACAGACCGCCTCACAGACCTCCAGGGCGAAGTCCAGCTCGGTGTCGGTGAAGATCTCGGGGCTGTACTGGTAACCGAAGATCGTCTCCGGGCCCAGCAGCTTCTCCGCGTACTCCATGACCAGCCGGGTGCCGTCCACGGCGATCTGCTTGATGTCGTCCTTCGAGCCGCGGAAGACGACCCGGCGGAAGGTGGGTGCCGTCGCGTTGTACAGGTGCACGGTCGCACGGCGGGCGCCGATGATCGACTCGACGGTCCGCTCGATCAGGTCCTCGCGGGCCTGCGTCAGTACGGAGATCGTCACGTCCTCGGGGATCGCGCCCTCTTCGATGATGGAGCGGACGAACGCGAAGTCGGTCTCACCGGAGGACGGGAAACCGACCTCGATCTCCTTGTAGCCCATGCGTACGAGCAGATCGAACATCTCGCGCTTGCGGGCCGGCGACATCGGGTCGATCAGGGCCTGGTTGCCGTCGCGCAGATCGGTGGACAGCCAGCGGGGCGCGACGTTGATCCGGTTGTCCGGCCAGGTGCGGTCGGGGATCTCGACGGCCTCGTAGCGGCCGTACTTGTGGATCGGCATCCCGGACGGCTTCTGCAGCTGGGTCGCGTTGGTGATCGGCGTCGGGCGGCCAACAGCGGTCTCGGCGGGAATTGCGGCGGTCATGGCGTACGGCTCCTCGGGGGTCCAACCAATGGGACGGCCGACTGTGTCGCTGCAACACCAGACTCCGCGGGGAGGGGGTCGGCCTACGACTACAGGCCCTCGCCGCGGCAGCTAAGAAGAAGCAGCCCGAAACGCATGATGCGACGAGAGTAGCCGAGAGGCGCCTGATGCACCCCTCCCGTATCAGCATGCGGGACCGGACGCCGGAAACGGCCAACAGTGATCGATCACTCCATTTCGTCAATTCTGGTCGCAACCAGTGACATTGCGATTACCTGGTGCCACAGTCGGCTTCATGCAGCCTCAGTCTCAGCACGGGTTCCACCCCGTCTTCTGCACCATCGTGCCGCCCCATGTCCTCGACAAGCTGTCGCAGTCCGACAACCCAGATCTCGCAGGCCCGGCCCGCCGCACCCTGGAGGGCGACGCCGCCCGTCGCACCCGCCGCCAGATGGCAACGGTCGTCACCGTTCCTGTCGCCCCCGCGACCGAGGGGGAGGCGTCCGACAAGCCCGACCGGACGCTGTACGACTGCCGCCACCGCACCCAACTGCCTGGCACCAAGGTCCGCGCCGAGGGGCAGGAGCCGACGAAGGACGCAAGCGTCAACCGCGCATACGCGGGACTCGGCGCCACCTTCGAACTGCTGCTCAAGGCGTACGGACGCCGTTCGATCGACGGCAACGGGCTGCCGCTGATCGGCTCCGTGCACTACGACGAGAAGTACAACAACGCCTTCTTCGACGGCGAGCAGATGGTCTTCGGCGACGGGGACGGGGAGATCTTCCTGGACTTCACCGTCGCCATCGATGTGATCGCCCACGAGCTGGCGCACGGCCTGACCCAGCACACCGCCAACCTGAGCTACTACGGCCAGTCCGGCGCGCTCAACGAATCGGTGTCCGACGTCTTCGGTTCCCTGGTCAAGCAGTACTCCCTGGGCCAGAGCGCCGACCAGGGCGACTGGCTGATCGGTGCCGGACTGCTGGCTCCCCGGGTCCAGGGTGTCGCCCTGCGCTCGATGAAGGCGCCGGGAACCGCGTACGACGACGACGTACTCGGCAAGGACCCGCAGCCCGCGTCGATGGAGGACTACGTCCACACCAGCGAGGACAACGGCGGGGTGCACCTCAACTCGGGCATCCCGAACCGCGCGTTCTATCTGCTGGCGACGGCACTCGGCGGCAATGCGTGGGAGCGGGCCGGGCAGCTCTGGTTCGATGTGCTCACAGGTGGTCAACTGGCCGTGGACGCGGACTTCACGTCCTTCGCCCGGCTGACGGTGGCTGCGGCTCGCAGCCGCTTCGGGGAAGGTGACGAGGCGGAGGCGGTCCTGAAGGCGTGGTCGGAGGTGGGCGTCCCGACCGCGTAGAACAATCCCGGGCCCGTCCGGCAATGGAGGACACCGCATGCGGATTCAGGTCAGCAGGACCGGCGGCTTCGCCGGCATCGCACGCCACCGCGAGGTCGACACCACCGGACGGGCCGACGCCGCCCAGTGGGAGGCACTGGCCGAATCGGCACTGGCCGCGGGCCACGGCACCCCGCCCGCGGGCGTACCGGACGGCTTCCGGTACCGGATCACGGTCGGCGACCGGACGGTCCACTGCGCGGACCCGAAGCTGACCGAAGCCCAGCGCACACTGGTCTCACGCGTCCTGAAGGAGGGCGCGTGAGACGGGCCTGCCGCTGACTCCGGTCTCACGTGGGAGCGCGTACGGCTGAGAAGCCGAGACCGGTCTGAATCCACGGCCGGACTCGGACGGCGGTCAGAACCCCAGCTTGCGCAGCTGCTTCGGATCGCGCTGCCAGTCCTTGGCGACCTTCACATGCAGGTCCAGGAAGACCGGTGTACCAAGCAGCGCCTCGATGTGCTTGCGCGACTTCGTACCGACGTCCTTCAGCCGCTTGCCCTTCGGGCCGATGATGATGCCCTTCTGGCTGGGGCGCTCGATGTAGACATTGGCGTGGATGTCGAGCAGCGGCTTGTCCGCCGGACGGCCCTCGCGCGGCAGCATCTCCTCGACGACGACCGCGATGGAGTGCGGCAGCTCGTCCCGTACGCCTTCGAGCGCGGCCTCGCGGATCAGCTCCGCGACCATGACCATCTCGGGCTCGTCGGTGAGGTCGCCCTCCGGGTAGAGCGGCGGGCTCTCCGGGAGCAGCGGTGCGATCAGGTCGGCCAGCAGATCCACCTGCCGGTCCTTGACCGCGGAGACCGGGATGATCTCCGCCCACTCGAAGCCGAGCTCCTCACCGAGGCGGGAGACGGCGAGCAGCTGTTCGGCAAGTTGCTTGGAGTCGACCAGGTCGGTCTTGGTGATGACGGCGATCTTCGGGGTCTTCTTTATGCCCGCGAGTTCCTTGACGATGTACTTGTCGCCAGGGCCGAGCTTCTGGTCGGCGGGCAGACAGAAGCCGATGACGTCGACCTCGGCCCAGGTGGTCCGCACGACGTCGTTGAGACGCTCGCCCAGCAGCGTGCGCGGCTTGTGGAGGCCGGGGGTGTCGACCAGGATCAGCTGCGCGTCTTCGCGGTGCACGATGCCGCGCACGGTGTGCCGGGTGGTCTGGGGCCTATTGGAGGTGATCGCCACCTTCTGGCCGACCAGAGCGTTCGTGAGGGTGGACTTGCCCGCGTTGGGGCGGCCCACGAAGCAGGCGAAACCGGCCCGGTGGGGGGCGTTGTTCGCAGCCTGCTTTGCAGCGGCTTCTGTGTCAGGTCGAACGCTCATGGCGCCCATTGTCCCCGATGCCGGCGGCCCCACCGCACCAAGGGCCGCGGCGGGTCCTGCCGCGCGTCGTCTCAGGCCCTGCGGGTGCGGTTCCGACGGGCCCGTATCCACATCCCAGTACTTCCGCCGACAACCACCAGCAGGGCCCCGGCCACCAGCCAGGGCAGTGCGAAGTAGGAGACGGCGGCGGACTCGCGCGTGTCGCGGGCGCTCGCGGTCAGCTCGATCTCGCCCCATTCGAGCTGGGGCGCGCCGGCCCACTGTTCGGTCAGTCGGACCTGCTGGCGGGGCAGCAGTTCGGAGGGGATCTTCTTGAGATCGCGGGCGAGCAGGGTGCGGCCGAAAAGGCCCTCGGCCTTGAGGGCGACCTTGGGGTCGAGGGTGACATTGCCCCGGTTGTGGAGTGTGTACGAGATGACGGCCCGGCTCTTGCCGGTGCCCGGGACCAGCGGCTGGGTGTGCTCGACCTTGACGTCGTCCACGGAGAGGGCGGGCATGGTCGGTCCGTTGACCCGCAGATAGATCCGGGCACCGACCGCCTTCTGGATGCCGACGGCGACGGCTCCCGCGTCGGCGGGGTCGATGCGTTCGTCGAGTGCGACGAGTGCGCCGGGGTGGTCGCCCGGCTCGGCGTCCTTGGGAACGGTGATGGTGACCGGGACGGTGACGGAGGCGTGCGGCCGCACGGTGACCCGTTCGCGGTCGGTCCTCGCCCAGGCGCCGACCGAGCGCTGTTTCTCGTTCTGGGCGCGGACGGCGAATCCGCCGTCGCGTGCGGTGTTGTAGGCGTCGGCCGCGTACAGCCGGAAGGTCTGCGGCCGGTCCGTCTTGTTGGTGACGGTGACCTTGTCGTCGAGCGTGGCGCCGGGGTCGGCGGAGAGGTAGAAGTACGGGCGCTGACCGGCCTGTGTGGTGGCCGGGTAGACCGACCAGCTGCCGTTGTCCGCGGCGTGGGCCGCGGGGGCTCCGATCAGCAGGAGGGCGCCGGCCAGGAGGAGTACGTACAGCTTGCGCACGGTGCAGGGCCTCCGGGTTGGTCGGTTGGTCTCTGGACGGGGCGTCCGGGCGGGTGCGCGCCCGGTCCACCGGTTGATCGGGGGTCACGTGAGAGTGAGGGTGAGCACGCCGGAGTACGCGCCGGGGGCGGTGTAGGCCGGTATGTTCAGTGCGAGCCGGGCGTCGACGGTGAACTCACCGCCGGTGAAGGTCCCGTTCGGCGTGGACGCCAGCGTGGCGCCCGCGCTGCCGACAGGTCCCGGAGAACCGGCCGCACACGTGCTGGGGCTGCCGGCCTTCGTCGCACAGACCGGGGTCCAGCCGAGTGCGGATGCGCCGATCGTCGCGCCACCGGGTCCCTTGAAGTCGGTGACCTTGCCGGTCAGCGACCAGCCGGCGGGGCCGCCTCGGTAGTCCTCGACCGTCACCGTCTGCAGGGAGCCACGGGAGGCGCCGCCCCTCCCGAAGTCGACCGCCGACATCTCGACGGTGTCCCCGGCCTGGACCATGGACAGCGTGCCCGCCTTGACGGACGAGTTGAGCCGCTGGCTGCCGTCCGGGATCTCGCCACCGCCGGTGACGGTGTAGGCCTGCGGGCCTGCGCCCTTGGCCGCGTCCCAGCTGCCGCCCTCGTAGGCGACGATGCCGGTGGTCGCCGGATCGTTGACGGTGAGCCGGCCGCTGAAGCCGCCGGAGCCGTCCGCCTTGACGGTGGCCGTGTCGGCGGTCTGGGTGTCACCGGCCCGGCCCGCGAGTGTGATGTCCGCGCCCGCGGTGAATTCGGACCCGGTCACGGTGACCGCGTCGCCCGCCTTGCCGGATGCGGACCCGAGCTGGATGGCACGCTCGTTGACCTGGCCGCCGCCGTCCGTGGCGATGATCGTCTCGGAGACGGGGGCGGGCGGGTTCGTCACGGTGCAGGGAGTGTCCAGCTCCATGATGTAACTGGTGTGGATGTTGTAGTCGCCGGGCGACAGCGTGATCTGACCGGGCGCGGTGACCGTGAAGGTGCCGGTCATCGAGAACTGCGGGAATTCGCCCTTGCCGGGTACGGGGTCGTTCTTCTTCGGACCCGCGACGGTGACACTCGCGGACTGCGCACCGCCGACGGTGACCTTGCCGGTCGGCGTCATGATGTCGGCGGGCAGCGCCAGATCGACCGGGTTGCTCGCGGCCGGCTTGACCACGGTGTACGTGACGGTGACCGTGTCGCCCACCATCGGGGCGGCGTTGTCGACGGTGATCTCGGCCTTGGTGGTCCCGTCGATCGGCGGGATGCCCGCGATGGCCGGCGGAATGCAGTGGGTGGGGAAGTCCACCGGCACGGAGGCCGTGACCATGGCCTGCGCGGGGCCTGCGAGCCCCCCTCCCCCGGCGACGACGAGCGCGCCCACGCCCAGCACGGCGGCCCAGCGGCGGCCACGCGGGAGACTTTTTCGGGCATCGGATCTTCGCAGACTGAATCTTCGAACGGTCGGACGCATGGAGCCCCCTCCTGCCGGATGCGGCGCAGCGGCTCTTCTGCGCCGACGGGGGGCCATTGACGACTCCGGCCGAAGAGAAGTCAATGGAAGCGAAACGCGCCGACTGATGGGCCATCAGATGCTGTCAAGATCCTCATCCCCGCACATGGTGTGCGAACGCCCCGCGCCGGTGGGGTGCGGGGCGTTCGCACACAGTGTGTGGCTTCTGTCGGCGTCAGCCCGCCGTCACGCTGACCCGCAGCGTGCCGTCGGGTCCGGCGAGCAGTACCGGTGTGTCCGGGCCGCCCAGGTCCCGTACGGCGGCGCGGTCCGCGTCCGACGGGGTCTGCGCCTCGGAGACGACCGCGGCCGCCTCCAGCGAGGTGGCGCCGCTGGCCACGGCCATCGCCACGGCGGTCTGCAGCGCGCTGAGCTTCAGTGACTCCAGCTGCACAGTGCCCGCCACGTACGTACGTCCGGTCTCGTCCCGTACGGCCGCGCCCTCCGGGACACCGTTGCGGGCGCGGGCGCTGCGCGCCAGCGTGACGATCTTGCGGTCCTCGGGGCCGAGGTCGGTGCTCTCAGTCATGTGGCGAGCATACGGTCGCACCCACCCGTGTACCGCCTACGCCCGGTCCAGCCGCAACCGCTCCGCCTTCGGCAGCCCCGCCACCACCAGGTCGTAGGAGTCCTCGATCAGTTCGCGGAGTACTCGGTCCGGGACGCCGGAGACCGTCACCGTGTTCCAGTGCCGCTTGTTCATGTGCCAGCCCGGCACCACCGCGTCGTACACCTCCCGCAGCCGCACCGCCTCGTCCGGATCGCACTTGAGGTTCACCGTGAGCGGACGCGCATCCAGCGTGCTGAGCGCGAACATCTTGCCGAGCACCTTGAAGACGGACGTCTCCGGTCCGAACGGGAACTCCTCGACGCTCGCGTTGAACTCCAGGCAGAACACCCTCAGCTGCTGCGGAGTCACCCCGCGTCCACCCCTGGAGAGGGCTCCACCAGCACCGTGACGATCTTGTTCCGGCGGCCCGCCGGGGACTCCGCCGTCAGCCGCAGCCGGCGGCCGTCCGGCAGGTCGACGACCGACGACGCGCCGGCGATCGGCACCCGACCCAGCGCCTTCGCGAGCAGTCCGCCGACCGTTTCCACATCCTCGTCGTCGTACTCGTCGAGGCCGAACAGCTCCCCTAGGTCGCCGATGTCGAGGCGCGCGGTCACCCGGAAGCAGCCGTTCTCCAGCTCCTGGACGGGAGGGAGTTCTCGGTCGTACTCGTCGGTGATCTCGCCGACGATCTCTTCGAGGATGTCCTCGATGGTGACGATGCCTGCCGTGCCGCCGTACTCGTCGATCACGACCGCGACATGGCTGCGGTCCTGCTGCATCTCGCGCAGCAGATCGCCGGCGTTCTTCGTGTCGGGCACGAACGCCGCCGGCCGCATCGCCGTGGAGACCGGGTCGGCCTCCGACCCGCGGTTGATGTGCGTCTTGCGGACCAGGTCCTTGAGGTACACGATGCCGACGATGTCGTCCTCGTTCTCCCCGGTGACGGGGATCCGCGAGAAGCCGGAGCGCAGCGCCAGGGTCAGCGCCTGCCGGATCGTCTTGTAGCGCTCGATGCAGACCAGATCGGTCCGCGGCACCATGACTTCGCGTGCGAGCGTGTCACCGAGCTCGAAGACCGAGTGCACCATGCGGCGCTCCTCGTCCTCGATCAGCGACTCCTGCTCGGCGAGGTCGACCATCGCCCGCAGTTCCGCCTCGCTGGCGAACGGACCCTTGCGGAATCCCTTGCCCGGCGTCAGCGCATTGCCGATGAGGATCAGCAGCTGCGGGACCGGGCCCATGACCCTGGCCAGCGGCAGCAGGACGTATGCCGCTGCCGTGGCCGTGTTCAGGGGGTGCTGACGGCCGATGGTGCGCGGTGACACACCGATGGCGACATAGGAGACGAGGACCATCACGGCCATGGCGACGGCCAGCGCCTCCCAGGTCTCCGGGAACTCCTCCAGGCAGACGTACGTGACGAGCACACCGGCCGACATCTCGCAGGCGACCCGCACCAGCAGGGCGACATTGAGATAGCGGGTCGGATCCGCCGCGACCTGTTCCAGCTTCTGGCTGCCGCGCCGACCGGAACGGACCGCCTCGGCGGCCCGGAAGCTCGACGTGCGGGCGATGCCCGCTTCCGCACAGGCCGCCAGCCAGCCGACGACGACCAGCAGGACGGCACCCAGGACGAGGGGAACGCTCATGAGACGGTGGGGGCGGGCGACGGGCCGGTCAGGCCGTGCTCGGCGCGCCAGCCGTCGACGATCGCGGCCTGGAGGCCGAACATCTCGACCTTCTCGTCCGGCTCCTCGTGGTCGTACCCGAGCAGATGCAGCACTCCGTGGACGGTGAGGAGCTGGAGTTCCTCGTCCATGGAGTGCTGGGTCTCCGCGTCCTCCCCCTGCTTCTTGGCGACCTCCGGGCAGAGCACGATGTCACCGAGGAGCCCCTGCGGGGGCTCCTCGTCATCCTTGGACGGCGGACGGAGTTCGTCCATCGGGAAGGACATGACATCGGTGGGACCCGGCAGGTCCATCCACTGGATGTGGAGCTGCTCCATGGCGTCGGTGTCCACCACGATCACCGAGAGTTCGGAGAGCGGGTGGATCCGCATCCGCGCGAGCGCGTAGCGGGCGATGTCGAGGATCGCCTGCTCGTCGACCTCGGTTCCGGACTCGTTGTTGACGTCGATCGACATGGTGCGGTGCGACTACTTCCCGTTGTGGCTGTTCCGGCCGGTGCGACCGTCTCGGTTGTCGTATTTTTCGTACGCGTCGACGATACGGCCGACCAGCTTGTGCCGGACGACATCCTGGGAGGTGAGCCGGGAGAAGTGCACGTCCTCGACACCGTCCAGGATCTCCTGGACCTGGCGCAGGCCGCTGCTGGTCCCGTTCGGCAGGTCGACCTGGGTGACGTCACCGGTGACGACGATCTTCGAGTCGAAGCCGAGCCGGGTCAGGAACATCTTCATCTGCTCGGCGCTGGTGTTCTGCGCCTCGTCGAGAATGATGAAAGCGTCATTGAGCGTGCGTCCGCGCATGTATGCCAGGGGGGCGACCTCGATCGTGCCCGCCGCCATCAGCCGCGGGATCGAGTCGGGGTCGAGCATGTCGTGCAGCGCGTCGTAGAGCGGGCGCAGATACGGGTCGATCTTCTCGTAGAGCGTGCCCGGCAGGAATCCGAGCCGCTCACCCGCCTCGACGGCGGGACGGGTCAGGATGATCCGGTTGACCTGCTTGGACTGCAGGGCCTGGACCGCCTTCGCCATGGCGAGATAGGTCTTGCCGGTGCCTGCGGGGCCGATGCCGAACACGACCGTGTGCCTGTCGATGGCGTCGACGTATCGCTTCTGGTTGAGCGTCTTGGGGCGGATCGTGCGACCGCGGCTGGAGAGGATGTTCTGGGTGAGCACTTCGGCCGGTGTCTCCAGGCCGTCCCCCTCGCCGCTCTCACTCGCCCTGAGCATGGCGATCGAGCGTTCCACTGCGTCCTCCGTCATCGGCTGACCGGTGCGGAGCACCAGCATCATCTCGTCGAACAGGCGCTGGATCAGGGCGACTTCCGTCGCGTCTCCGGCAGCGCTGACCTCATTTCCGCGGACATGGATGTCGGCCGCCGGGAAGGCCGTCTCGATCACGCGCAGCAGCGCGTCTCCTGAGCCCAGGACAGTCACCATCGGATGCTTGGCCGGAACGGTGAACTGGGCTCGCGCCTGCCCCGGCGCAGGGGTCTGGGCTGTGGGTGTCTGAGTCATGGGCCGGCTCTGTGGCCTGCACATACCTCCCGTTGCAAGGTTCTCGCCGATCGACAACCTCTGGGTTTCCAAGCCTACGACTCCGCGCCGACAACACCGAGCCCTTTTTCGCACGCGCTGCGAACACATGTGCCCAGGGTTGGACAACAGCTTCTAACGACCTCGCCCACCATCGGCAGCCGCTGACAATCGTGGGCGAGGTTTACGCCGGGCGGCGGAAGCCGATCGTCGGGACGGCCCGGCGCAGCGGCCACGGCCGGGCGGCGGCGGGCAGCAGTTTCTCCAGGAACGCGTACCGCTGGAGCGCCGCCGGGTCCTGGTCGGCGAAGGTGCGGACCTGCTGCCACCAGGCGGCGATCTCCTCCCAGTCCGGCGCCGACAGCGATCCACCGAACTCCTGCACCGAGAGCGCCGCGGTGAGTCCGGCGAAGGCCAGCCGGTCGGCCAGCGGCCAGTTGGCCAGGGTGCCCGTGACGAACCCGGCGACGAAGACATCGCCCGCCCCGGTCGGATCCAGCGCCTCGACCTCGATCGCGGGTACCTCGGCGCTCGCCCCTGTCACCGCGTCCACCGCGTACGCGCCCTCCGCGCCCAGGGTGACCACGGCGAGCGGCACCCGCTCGACCAGGGCGTGGGCAGCGGCGCGCGGGCAGTCGGTGCGGGTGTAGCGCATCGCCTCCTCAGCGTTGGGAAGGAATGCCTGGCAGTGCTCCAGGTCGACGAGGGCGTCCAGATCCCAGCGGCCGGTCTCGTCCCAGCCGACGCCGGCGAAGATCCGGGCGCCGTGCCTGGCCGCCTCGGCGACCCAGGGCTCGCTGCGGCCGGGGACGAGCGAGGCGATGGCGGCCCGGGCGCGGGGCGGGCAGCTCGGGAACGCGGGCTCCTCGGCGGGGATCGCGAGGCCGGGGGTGCCCGCGGGGCCCGGGGCCTCGTGGCCGTGCGAGACCATCGTCCGCTCGCCCTCGTATGCCATCGAGACGGTCACCGGCGAGTGCCAGCCGGGGACGGTGTGCGACATGGACAGGTCGATGCCCTCGCCCTGTTCCAGGGCGTCCCAGCAGTACTCCCCGTAGTGGTCGTCGCCGAACGCCGCCGCCAGCGAGGTGTGCAGTCCCAGCCGGGCCAGCGCGGTGGCCATGTTGGCGACCCCGCCGGGGCTGGAACCCATGCCGCGCGCCCAGGACTCGGTGCCGCGCACCGGGGCGCTGTCCAGGCCGGTGAAGATGATGTCGAGAAAGACCGTGCCGGTGAGGAAGACGTCGCAGTCCGGGTCCTGCGGGGCGCGCAGCCCGTCCAGTGGGTCGATGCCTGGAATGTCTGTGCTCACCTTGCACTCCCCGGTCGTGGCAGATCTGGCCAGTGTGCCCGATCCACCGCCCGTAACCGCAGGGTCCGCGCCGCCATTTCAGGAGGGTCGGCGAACGCCCCGCGCATACAGGCGCCGACCTGCATAAACGATCGCTGCTACCCGCACAGCCGGAGAGCAAACCCATATATGCCTCAGATCACACAGGGGAGCCTTTCGAACAGTGGGAAGCAGTTGATACAAATTGGCCCGCGAGCCCCGTAGGCGACAGTCGCCGATGTGTGCCCCGTCCCCCCGTATTTCCCGCATTGCCCTCCCCTGCCTTCTCTGCCTTCTTCGGCATGTCTTCAGGAACGCCCATGTCCTCGCGCCCTCGCGCCGCGTGGCCCCTGGTCGCCGTGTTCACCGCCGGTTACCTCGCCGCCTATCTGCTCCCCACCATCGTCGGGCGTCTCTCCGCCTGTCTGGGCCTCAGTACGACCCAGGCCGGTCTGGTGGGCAGCGTCCTTCTGCTGAGCTCGGCCACCGCCGGGTTCACGCTGGCTGGCCGGGTCGAGACGTACGGACCGCGAAGGTCGGCCCGGATCGGGCTGGTGCTGGCCATGGCCGGATACGGCTGCGCAGCGCTGGCGGGCTCCGTGCCGCTGGTGGTCATCGGCGCGATGATCGGCGGCTTCGGCTCCGGCACGGCGACCGCGGTGGCCGCGGCGGGCATCGCCGCCCAGCGCGATCCGCACCGGACCTCGTCGCTCGGTCTGCTCAGCGTCTCCGCGACGGCGGGCGCCCTCTATCTGACGATCCCGCACCTCGGCGGCGGCCACCGGCTGCCGTTCGCCTCGATCGCCCTGGCCGCCCTGCTCGTCTGGCCTGCCACCGCACGGCTCGGCGGCACCACGCCCGGCGGCGGCGCCGCTCCCGTCGCCCGTCGGCTGCCGCACCACCGTTCCGGTCTGGTGCTGGCGGGCGGAATGCTCGTCTGGTCCATGGCCCAGAACGCGCTGTGGGGCGTCAGCGGCCGGATCGGTGTGGTCCAGGCGGGCCTCTCCGAGGTCGCCGTCGGTGCGGTGTTCGCCGCGGCGCTCGGTGCGGGTCTGCTCGGGGTGATGGGCGCCGGGGTGCTGGGCGCCAGGCTCGGCCGGGCGGTGCCGATCGGCCTGGGCACCGTGATCATCGCGGCGAGCATCGTGCTCAGCTCGTCGGCCGGGAATCTCGGTTCGTTCGCGACCGGTGAGATCCTGTGGAACACCGTCTACCCGGTGGTCCTGTCGTATCTGATCGGCCTGGCCGCTTCCCTGGACGTACGCGGCCGCTGGGCGGTACTCGCGGGCTCCGCCTCATCCGTCGGGGTGGCCTGCGGACCGGTTCTCGGCAGTGTGCTGTCCGAGCAGGCCGGTTACCCGGCCATGGGCCTGATCCTGGGCGCCGTCACGCTCCTGGTCGCGGTCCCGGTCACGGCCGTCGCCCTGCACACCGGTGGCCGTCCGCTGGTGCCGGGATCGGTGCGCCGCAGGGGCGGTGCCCCGGCCGCGCTGCTCGCTGTCACCACCGGAGCGGTGCCCGGTGCCGTGCCCGAGCTGGGCGCGCCGGAGCAGGCCGTCACGGAGATCAGCCTGCCCGCGCTGCGTCGCAGGCGGCTGGGCAGGAACGCGTTCCGGACGGCCGGTCCGTCGGGTGGGGCCGGTCAGTCGAACTCGTACGCCTCGACCTCGGCCAGATAGCGCGCCCTGCGCTCCTCGTCGTGGTCGAGGAAGGCCGCCTCGAAGGAGTTGCGGGCCAGCGTGCGCAGCTGCTCGTGGTCCAGGCCGAGCGCCTCGTGGACGGCGTGGAAGGTGTCCCCGACGTATCCGCCGAAGTAGGCGGGGTCGTCGGAGTTCACCGTGCAGAGCAGTCCGGCGGCCATCATGGCCGGCAGCGGGTGCTGCTCCAGGGTGTCGATGGCGCGCAGCCGTACGTTGGACAGTGGGCAGAGGGTGAGCGGCACACGGGCGGCGGCCAGCCGCTTCACCAGGTCCGCGTCCTCCATGCAGCGCAGGCCGTGGTCGATGCGCTCGACCCCGAGGACGTCCAGGGCCTCCCGGATGTACTCGGGCGGGCCCTCCTCGCCGGCGTGGGCGACCTTGCGCAGCCCGAGCGCCCCGGCCGCCTCGTACACCTCACGGAACTTGACGGGCGGATGCCCGACCTCCGCCGAGTCCAGGCCCACGGCGCTGATCCGGTTCAGATACGGCCTCGCGGCCTGAAGGGTCTCCAGCGCCGATTCGGCGGACTGGTCGCGCAGGAAGCACATGATCAGCTGGGTGGAGATGCCGTGCCTCTCCTCGCTGCGGTCCAGCGCCCGGCCGAGCCCCTTGATGACGGTGCCGATCGGGACGCCGCGGGCGGTGTGCGCCTGCGGGTCGAAGAAGATCTCCGCGTGCCGGACGCCCTGGGCGGCGGCGCGGGTGAGATACGCGTCGGCGAGCTCCTCGAAGTCTTCCTCGGTCCGGAGCACCGCCATCAGGGCGTAGTACAGATCGAGGAAGGTCTGCAGATCGTCGAAGAGGTAGGCGGTGCGGAGCTCTTCGGTGTTCGCGTAGGGCAGCTGCACGCCGTTGCGTTCGGCGAGCGCGAAGGCCAGCTCGGGTTCGAGGGTTCCTTCGATGTGGAGGTGGAGTTCGGCCTTGGGGAGGTGCACGGGATTTTCACGCTCACAAATGGTGGTGCTGATGTGTTTCAGAGGTGCCGGGTGGGGACGGGAATCCGGCTGAGGTCCCGGGCGACGGTCAGTTCGCCCTCGAACCCCGCGGCGCGGGCCTGGGCTTCGAAGACGGCCGGGTCGTCGTACCGCTGCGAGAAGTGCGTCAGCACGAGGTGCCGTACGCCCGCGTCCCGGGCCACCCGGGCTGCCTGCCCGGCGGTCAGATGGCCGTGGTCGGTGGCGAGTCGCTCGTCCTCGTCGAGGAAGGTCGACTCGATGACCAGCAAATCGCATCCCTCGGCGAGCACGTGCACGCCGTCGCAGAGCCTTGTGTCCATGATGAACGCGAACCGCTGCCCGCGCCTGCGCTCGGAGACGTCGTCGAGCGTGACGCCGCCGAGGGCGCCCTCGCGCTGGATCCGGCCGACGTCCGGCCCCGTGATGCCATGCTCGGCGAGCTTCGCGGGCAGCATGCGGCGCCTGTCGGGCTCGACGAGCCGGTAGCCGTACGACTCGACGGGGTGCGAGAGGCGGTGGCTGCTGAGCGTGTACGCGTCCGTGGTGGCGAGCACCCCGTCGGCGGCGACCGGGGCCTCGGTCAGCTGGACGGTCTCGCGGTAGGCGGTCGCATACCGCAGCCGCTCGAAGAAGCGCTGCCCGCTCGCCGGGTAGTGCGCGGTGACCGGGTGCGGGACCTGGTCGAGGTTGATCCGCTGGATCACCCCGGCCAGGCCGAGCGAGTGGTCGCCGTGGAAGTGCGTGACACAGATCCGGTCGATGTCGTGCGCGGCGACACCTGCCCGCAGCATCTGGCGCTGGGTGCCCTCACCCGGGTCGAAGAGGATGCCCTCGCCGTCCCAGCGCAGGAGATAGCCGTTGTGATTGCGGTGCCTGGTCGGGACCTGGCTGGCGGTGCCGAGGACCACGAGTTCGCGTACGGACACGGTGTGCGATCGACCGTTCTAGCCGGGGGGCCACTGCAGTCCGCGGCCGCCCAGAACGTGGGCGTGCGCGTGGAAGACGGTCTGGCCGGCGCCGGAGCCGGTGTTGAAGACGACCCGGTAGCCGCTGTCCACGATCTTCTCGTCGGCGGCTACGTGGCCGGCCTCGCGCAGTATGTCGGCAGCGATCCCCGGCTCGGCGGCGGCGAGGGCGGCGGCGTCCCGGTGGTGGACGCGAGGGATGACGAGTACGTGCGTGGGGGCCTGCGGGTTGATGTCCCGGAAGGCGACGGTGGTTTCGGTCTCCCGGACGATGGTTGCCGGGATGTCACCCGAGACGATCTTGCAGAACAGGCAGTCGGGCTGCGGTTCTCCCGCCATGGGTCGGCTCCTCGGTCGGTGGTGATCGTTGTCCGGTGATGATCGTTGTACGGCATGGTATCGGGGCGGTCGGAGGTGGGGTGGGGGGCACCCGATGTACGTGCGGGTGCCCCTGCGGCGGGCCTTGTACCCGCCGCACAGGCACCCGGCCCGCCGCCCCGCTACGCCCCCGGCCGCTCCGGTGCCCGCTTCGCCGGCGTCTGCGCCAGCGACGCGAGCGCGATCCGGATCGCCTCGTCCAGCTGCGGATCCCGCCCCGCCGCATGGTCCTGCGGCGCCATCACGACCTCTACATCGGGATCGACCCCGTGGTTCTCCACACCCCAGCCGTAACCCTCGAACCAGAACGCGTACTTGGGCTGGGTGACGGACGTCCCGTCCACGAGCTTGTACCGGCTGTCGATGCCGACCACCCCGCCCCAGGTACGCGTGCCGACCACCGGCCCGATGCGCAGCGCCTTGATCGCCGCGTTCACGATGTCGCCGTCCGAGCCGGAGAACTCGTTGGCGACGGCGACCACGGGGCCGCGCGGCGCGTCCTCCGGGTAGCTGTACGGCTGCATGCCGCGCGGCAGGTCCCAGCCGACGATGCGGCGGGCGAGCTTCTCCACGATCAGCTGCGAGGTGTGGCCGCCCCGGTTCTCCCGGACGTCCACGACCAGCCCCTCGCGGGCCACTTCGATCCGCAGGTCGCGGTGGAGCTGCGCCCAGCCCGAGCCGACCATGTCGGGGACATGGAGATAGCCGAGGCGTCCGCCGGAGTGCTCGTGGACGTAGGCTCGGCGGTCGGCGACCCACGCGTGGTAGCGCAGCGCCTCCTCGTCGGCGACCGGTACGACCACCACATGGCGCGGGTCGCCGCCGTCCACGGGTGAGACGGTCAGCTCGACCGGTTTGCCGGCCGAGCCGGTGAGCAGCGGTCCGGGCCCGGCCACCGGGTCGACCGGGTGCCCGTCGACGGCGAGGATCGCGTCCCCGACGCGCACCGCCACCCCGGGTGCGGCGAGCGGCGAGCGGGCCGCCGGGTCGGAGGTCTCGGACGGCAGGATCCGGTCGATGCGCCAACTCCCTTCACCCGTACGGGAGATGTCGGCGCCGAGCAGCCCCTGCAGGGCCGAGTCGTCGCGCCATCCGCCGGGCGGCGTCACATAGGCGTGCGAGGTGCCCAGCTCACCCTGCACCTCCCACAGCAGGTCCATCAGGTCATCGTGGGTGGCGACGCGCTCCAGCACCGGCCGGTAGCGGTTCAGGACTCCGTCCCAGTCGATGCCGCCCATGTCGGGACGCCAGAAGTTGTCCCGCATGATGCGCCCGGCCTCGTCGTACATCTGGCGCCACTCGGCGGCCGGGTCGAGGGTCCGGCGGATCCGGGAGAGGTCGACCGTGACGCTGCTGTCGCTGCCCCCGTCGTGGTCGTCGTCGCCGGCCGGGACGCGGCTGTCGGACGGCACGACACGCAGCTTGCCCCGGGTGTGCAGGACGATCCGCTTGCCGTCGCCGCTGACCGCGAAGCCGCCGATGTCCGAGGCGAGTTCCTCGCAGCGCAGCTTCTCCAGGTCGTACCGTTCGAGGACGGTCTCGGGTCGGCGGGAGTCGGGCGTGGCGCCGCTCGTACCGAGCACTCCGGTTACCGGGTGGCTCAGCCACAGCAGCCCGTCCTTCGCGGCGCGCAGCGTGGAGTAGCTGGCAGCCTCGACGGGCAGCGGCACGATCCGGTCGGCGAGTCCGTCGAGGTCGATCCGGGTGACGGGCAGCGCGGTCGGGTTGTCCTCGCCCTCGCCGCTCTTCTCCTTCTCGGTCGGGCGGCCGTGGCGCTGCGGCCCGAACGGGGAGGGCGTGGTGGCGGCGAGCGTCAGCAGATGCGGACGGCAGGCGCCGATGAAGGCCAGATCGAAGACATGGGCGTCGTAGACCGGGTCGAAGGACCGCTCGGAGAGGAACGCGAGGTGCTTGCCGTCGGTGGTGAACGCGGGTGCGAAGTCCCGGAAGCGCAGCGGAGTGGCCTCGGCGACCGACAGATCGGCGAGATGCGCGAGCTTGAGCTGCCTGAGCGGATCGGGCCCGGGGTGCGACCAGGCAAGCCAGGCGGAGTCGGGCGAGAAGACGAGGCCGGAGACGTCGCCGTGCTCGCTGCGGTCCACCTCGTGGACCTCGCCGCTCTCCCGCTCGACGATCAGTACCCGCCCGTCGTGCGCGGCGACGGCGAACCGGCTGCCGTCCGGGGCCGCTGCCAGGTCGAGAACCCTGCCGATACGGCCCGCGGCGAGGCGGCGCGGTACGGCGCCCGGTGCGGTGCCGGTGGCGGGGGCGCACTCCAGGGCGTCGTCGCCCTCGGCGTCGGTGACCCAGACGACGTGCTGGTCGCCGTCGGCCTGGAAGGTGCGGGGCATCCTGGCCCGTACGCCCGGTTCGACGGCGAGCGCGCGGGCCGGTCCCTCGCGGTGGGTGACCCAGTGGACGGCACCGCGCGTCGCGACGGCGCTGCCGCGGCCCGTACGGTCCGGGGACGCGGTGTCGAGGTGGTTGCCGGCGTGCACGGGGTGGGGCTGCAGGTCGGCTCGCTGGCCGCCGAGCTGGATGTCGATGCGGCGGGGCTCGGAGCCTTCGAGGTCGTCCAGCAGCCAGAGTTCACCGGCCGAGGCGTAGGCGACGCGGGTGCCGTCGGTGGTCGCGTGGCGGGCGTAGAAACTTTCGATGCCGGTGTGCCGGCGCAGGTCCGAGCCGTCGGGGAGCGAGGAGTAGAGCGCGCCCACGCCTTCATGGTCGGAGAGGAAGGCGACTCGTCTTTGAGCTCTCGACTCCGTTCGAGCAGGGGAGTCCGCACTGCCCACCCACATCGGGGATTCGATGTTCCCGTCGAGGTCCTCGTGGAGCCGTACGAACTCCGCCGGGCCGTCGGTCGTTCCCTCTTCCGCGATCCACAACTTGCCTGCGGTGCCGCCCCGGTAGCGCTTCCAGGCGGCGGCCTCGCGCCCCATGGTGGCCGAGAGCAGCAGGACCCGTCCGCCGGGCCCGTACGCGAGGGCGCCGACCGGCCCGTATGGCAGGATCCGCGCGGGCCCGCCGTCGACCGGGACGGCCCTGGCCCAGCTGCGCCGCAGCGATGCCTGGCCCTGGGTGCTGATGACCAGTACGTCGCCGTCGGGCGTCCAGCCGCGTACGGAGGTCCGTGCGTCGCCCCAGTATGTGAGCCGCTTGGAGGGGCCGCCGTCGACCGGTGCGATGTGCACTTCGGGCGCCCCGTCCCGGGTGGACGTCCATGCGACGCGGGTTCCGTCGGGAGATATACGCGGGTTGGTGACAGGCCGGTTGTCGGCGCTGACGCGCCAGGCTCGGCCGCCGTCCAGCGGCGCCAGCCAGACGTCGTCCTCGGCGGTGAAGGCGATCAAATCGCCCTGGACATGGGGGTATCGGAGGTAGGCAGGCTGTGTCACACCGATCACCCTAGGCTTCCGGCGTGCTCCGCGGAACTGGGTTGGCCGGAGTCCGCCGGGTGGCCCGGTGCCGGACACACTTGGGCCGACCGGCAAATGGGCCGCGACGCCGCCCACCAATTGCCGGTCGGTCCTACTTGCCCCGGAGCGATTCGGTCACCGTGACCGTCACGGTGACCGCCGGCCGGGCGCTGCCGCTGCTGCCGCCCTGGGGAGGATTCGCCCCGATGGTCGACGGGGCGGCGTTGCAGTCGCCGAGCACATCTGCCCGGAAGACGGCCTTCCCGCCGGTTCTGGCGGTCAGGTCACCCCGCACACACCGCCCGTCCAGGGCCTGGGTCACCTCGCCGGTGATCGTGATGTCCTTGCCGCTCCCGGTCCTTCCGGTGCAGTCGACGCCCGCGGTGCCGTGCGCGGAGGCGGAGGCGGAGGCGGAGGCGGAGGCGGAGGCGGACGGTAACGCGCCCACGACCTGGTTCCCGTGGATGTCGGCCGTGCAGTTCAGCCACCGCACATCGACCCCGTTGCGCTCCAGGGCGCTGGTACCGGTCAGGTCGGTTGTCACTGCGATGGATGCCGAGTTCAGGCTGCCCGTCGGCTCACAGGCCACGGCGCCCGCGACCGCCGCGCCCGCGAGTGCGGACGCGGCCAGAAAGCGACGGGTTCTTCCCTGCCCCCATGACCCTTGATGTCCACATGTCCTTGATGTCCCCATACGGGCAGCTTCCCATCGATCCCCCATGGGACGGTAGACGGCTTGCGGTCACAACGGGCGGCGCAGGCGCGTCAAAGGGAGCTCACGCCCAGCGGCCGGTGCGCCCCAGCAGCAGTGCCGTCGCCGCCGTGCCCGCCGTCGAGGTGCGCAGGACTGACATTCCGAGCCGGCAGGTACGGGCGCCCGCCGCGGCGAAGGTCGCCAGTTCGTCCGGCGACACACCGCCCTCGGGGCCGACGACCAGCACGATCTCGCCCTGGGTGGGGAGCTGAACGGTGGCCAGCGGCTCGCTGTCGTGGCCCCGGTCCTCGTGCAGGACGGCGGCGAAGTCCGCCGCGGCCAGAAGTGCGGCGACCTGTTTGGTCGTCAGTGTGTCCGCCACCTCGGGGAAGCGCACCCGGCGCGACTGCTTGCCCGCTTCCCGGGCGGTGCTGCGCCATTTCGCGAGGGACTTGAGTCCGCGATCGCCTTTCCACTGCGTGATGCAGCGCGATGCCTGCCAGGGCACGATCGCGTCGACACCGGTCTCCGTCATCGTCTCGACGGCGACTTCGCCGCGGTCACCCTTGGGCAGGGCCTGGACGACGGTGATACGAGGTGTGGGCCACTGCTCCTCATGGGCCGTCGCCAGACCGGCGACCACGAGCCGGTCCTTGCCCTCGGTGGCCCTGACGATGCCTTCCGTCCAACGGCCGTGGCCGTCCGTCAGCACGACGTCCTCACCGGCGTGCAGCCGCTTCACCGATACGGCGTGCCGTCCCTCGGGTCCTTCCAGGACGAACTCTGGCCCGTCGGGGACCTGTTCGACGACGAAGACCGGTGCGGTCACTGCATACTCCCTGTGCTCACTGCCGCCCGTGCGGCGTCCAGTTCTTCGGCGAGCAGTCCGATCAGCCGACCGGCCGGCAGCTCGCGTGCCATCCGATGCCCCTGCCCCGCCCACAGTGCCATGCCCTGGGCGTCCCCGGCCTTTGCCGCCGCCTTGCGCAGCCCGGCCGTCAGACAGTGGACCTGCGGGTAGGCGGCGGGGGCGTACGGGCCGTGTTCGAGCATGAAGCGGTTGACCAGACCTCGGGCCGGGCGGCCGGAAAACGCCCGGGTCAGGGCGGTCCGTACGAACAGCGGGTTGGTCAGTGCCTGCTTGTGCAGCGGATTCGCCCCGGACTCGGGGCAGATGAGGAACGCCGTGCCGAGCTGCGCCGCCTCCGCGCCCGCGGCGAGCACCGCGGCGATCTGGGACCCGCGCATCAGCCCGCCCGCGGCGATGATCGGCACCTGCACGGTCTCGCGGACCTGGGCCACCAGGGAGAGCAGCCCGATCCCGGTGCCGTCGGTCTGCGGGTCGTCGCGGTGGGTGGACTGGTGGCCGCCCGCCTCGATGCCCTGGACACAGACCGCGTCGGCGCCCGCCCGCTGGGCGGCCTGGGCCTCCTCGGGTGTGGTGACCGTCACTACGGTGTACGTGCCGACGGCGGCGAACGCGTCGAGGGTGTCGCGGGCCGGGCAGCCGAAGGTGAACGAGACTGCCGGGACCGGGTCCTCCAGGAGGATGGCGAGCTTGGCCTCGTAGCCGTCGTCGCCTGCACTGGAGTCCGGGTCGCCGAGCGGGGTCTCGTACCAGGCGGCCTCACCGGCGAGCTGATGCCGGTACACCTCGACGGCGCTCGGGTCGGCGAGAGCAGGCTGCGGCATGAAGAGATTGACGCCGAAGGGCTGATCGGTCAGCCCGCGCAGCTGTTTGATCTCGTTGTACATGCCGTCCACCGTCTTGTACCCGGCGGCCAGGAAGCCCAGCCCGCCCGCTTCGGCGACGGCCGCGACGAGCTGCGGAGAGGACGCACCACCCGCCATCGGGGCCTGCACGATCGGATACCGGCAGAGATCGGTCAATACGGATGACATGACCGCATCGTGTCACGTCCTGCGTGCCTCGGCGTGCGGGGCCTGCGGTCCAATTCGTGCTCAAACTCCGGACGGGCTCGGCAGGCGCGCCCGTCCGGAGGCCGTGTGCAGGGCCGTCAGCGGCCGTTGAAGGCATCCTTCAGCCGGGAGAACAGCCCCTGCTGCCCTGGCTGGAACTGGCCGGTGGGCCGCTCCTCGCCGCGCACCTTCGCCAGGTCCCGCAGCAGTCGCTCCTGCTCCGGGTCCAGCTTCGTCGGGGTCATCACCTCGACGTGCACGATCAGATCGCCACGCCCGCCGCCCCGCAGATGCGTGATGCCGCGGCCGTGCAGCGGGACCGACTGGCCGGACTGGGTGCCGGGCCGGATGTCGACCTCCTCCAGGCCGTCGAGCGTCTCCAGCGGCACCTTGGTGCCGAGCGCGCCCGCCGTCATGGGGATGGTGACCGTGCAGTGCAGATCGTCACCGCGGCGCTGGAACACCGAGTGCGGCAGCTCATGAATCTCCACGTACAGATCGCCGGCCGGGCCGCCGCCGGGGCCGACCTCGCCCTCGCCCGCGAGCTGGATGCGGGTGCCGTTGTCGACACCGGCGGGGATCTTCACGGTGAGCGTGCGCCTCGACCGGATGCGGCCGTCACCGGCGCACTCCTGGCACGGGCTCGGCACGACCGTACCGAAGCCCTGGCACTGCGGGCAGGGCCGCGAGGTCATGACCTGGCCCAGGAAGGACCGGGTGACCTGGGAGACCTCGCCGCGGCCGCGGCACATGTCACAGGTCTGGGCGGAGGTGCCGGGTGCGGCGCCCTCGCCGCTGCAGGTCGTACAGACGACGGCCGTGTCGACCTGGATGTCCTTGGTGGTGCCGAACGCGGCCTCGGCGAGGTCGATCTCCAGCCGGATCATCGCGTCCTGGCCGCGCCGGGTGCGCGAGCGGGGTCCGCGCTGCGACGACGTACCGAAGAACGCGTCCATGATGTCGGAGAAGTTGCCGAAGCCACCCTGCCCGAATCCGCCCGCGCCGCCGCCGCCCGAGGCGGACAGCGGGTCGCCGCCGAGGTCGTAGACCTGCTTCTTCTGCGGGTCCGACAGCACCTCGTAGGCGGCGTTGATCTCCTTGAACCGCTCCTGGGTCTTCGGATCGGGGTTCACATCCGGATGCAGCTCGCGAGCGAGCCGCCGGAATGCCTTCTTGATCTCGTCCTGAGATGCGTCGCGGCGCACGCCGAGTACGGCGTAGTAGTCCGTGGCCACTTACGACTCCGCCAGGATCTGTCCGACGTAACGTGCCACTGCGCGTACCGCTCCCATCGTTCCGGGGTAGTCCATGCGGGTCGGTCCGACCACGCCGAGTTTGGCGACTGCCTCGTCGCCCGAACCGTAGCCGACCGCGACGACGGATGTGGAGTTGAGCCCCTCGTGGGCGTTCTCGTGCCCGATCCGTACGGTCATGCCTGAGTCCTTGGCCTCGCCGAGCAGCTTCAGCAGCACGACCTGTTCCTCCAGTGCCTCCAGCACCGGCCGGATCATCACAGGGAAGTCGTGCCCGAAGCGGGTGAGGTTGGAGGTGCCGCCGATCATCAGCCGCTCCTCCGTCTCCTCGACGAGGGTTTCGAGCAGGGTGGAGAGCACGGTGGACACGGTTCCCCGGTCCTCGCTCTCGAAGGATTCCGGCAGATCCTGCACCAGCTGCGGAACATCCGTGAAACGGCGTCCGACGACCCGGCTGTTGAGCCGGGCCCGCAGATCGGCGAGAGATGTCTCACCGAACGGAGCGGGGCAGTCGATCATGCGCTGCTCAACCCGGCCGGTGTCCGTGATCAGCACGAGCATCAGCCGGGCGGCTGCCAGTGACAGCAGCTCCACATGCCGAACCGTCGACCGGGTCAGCGAGGGGTACTGCACGATGGCGACCTGCCGGGTCAGCTGCGCGAGCAGCCGTACGGTGCGGCCCACGACATCGTCGAGGTCGACCGCGCCGTCGAGGAAATTATGAATGGCACGACGTTCCGGCGACGAGAGGGGCTTGACGCCCGCAAGCTTGTCGACGAAGAGCCGGTAGCCCTTGTCCGTCGGGATGCGTCCCGCACTGGTGTGGGGCTGGGCGATGAAGCCCTCGTCCTCCAGCACCGCCATGTCGTTGCGGACAGTGGCCGGGGAGACCCCCAGCTTGTGCCGCTCGGTGAGCGCCTTGGAGCCCACGGGCTCCTCCGTGCCGACATAGTCCTGGACGATGGCGCGCAGCACTTCGAGTCTGCGTTCGCTGAGCATCGCGCACACCTCCAGCTGTGTTTCCTCGGTGGTTCTCGGGCCGTTCCTGCTTCATTCCCAGGAACCCCCCTGGCACTCTGTCCTCGCGAGTGCCAGCAATCTCCCGCCCAGTGTACGGCGGTCGAGTGGGGGCCTAGCAAGGGTTACCGCGGGACTGCGCAGGTCGTTGCCGATAGCGTCGCGGTATGAACGCCTCTTGGGAAGAGTTCGGCTGGGAGCGACTCGGTCACGGAGTGGGCCGACGCCGCCTTCCCGGATGGGATGCGACAGTCGCGCTGGTGGCCGGAGCGGATGGAGTGCTGCTCTACGACACCGGATCAACACTTCGCGAAGGCGCGGAAGTACGGGCCCAGGCGCAGGCCCTGCTCGGCCGGAGGGTGACGCATATCGCACTCAGCCACCCCCATTTCGACCATGTACTGGGCACTGCCGCGTTCTGTGGCACCCAGGTGTACGGAGCGGTCGGCATGGCCGGGCTGCTGAAGCTCGGGGCGGACGATCTGCGCGCCTCCGCGGTGCGCCACGGAGTGTCCGAACACGATGCGGCCGAGGCTGTTGATGCGCTGGTGGCGCCGCACCACGAGGTGTGCGGCGAGTGCACGCTCGATCTGGGCGGCGGCCGTCAGGTGGTGCTGGTGAATGTGGGCCCCGCCCACAGCAGCCACGATCTGGCGGTGCTCGTCCCCGGCTCCCCAGCGGTGGTGCTCTGCGGCGACCTGGTCGAGGAGTCCGGCGAACCGCAGGCGGGACGGGACGCCGTCCCGTCCCGCTGGCCGGCCGCGCTGGACCGGCTGCTGGCGCTGGGCGGCGAGGACGCGGTGTACGTTCCGGGGCACGGCGCGGTGGTGGACGCGGCGTTCGTCAGGCACCAGCGCGACCAACTGGCCGTCCTCCATGACCCTGAAGGCATCGGTGGTGCCCCCTCCGGCGTGTCGTGATGTGTTGCCCTCCTATCGTCATCCAATGCGCAGCTACCAGCCGGACCTGACCCCGCCGTGGAAGAAGTCCACCCCCGTTCCCGAAGTCCCCGCCGAGCCCGATCTGGTCGTGGAAGAGGTCTCCACCGGATTCTGCGGTGCGGTGATCCGCTGCGAGAAGACGGCCCAGGGTCCGACGGTGACCCTGGAGGACCGCTTCGGCAAGCACCGGGTGTTTCCGATGGAGCCGCGCGGCTTCCTGCTGGAGGGCCGGGTGGTCACACTCGTACGCCCGTCGGCGGCCGGCCCGGTACGCCCCACGCGCACAGCCTCGGGTTCGGTCGCGGTCCCCGGGGCGCGCGCCCGGGTCGCGCGGGCGGGCCGGATCTACGTGGAGGGCCGCCACGACGCGGAGCTGGTCGAGCGGGTCTGGGGCGACGACCTGCGGATCGAGGGCGTGGTCGTCGAATACCTGGAGGGCATCGACGACCTCCCGGCCATCGTGCGCGAGTTCTCCCCCGGCCCGGACGCCAGGCTGGGCGTCCTGGTCGACCACTTGGTCCCGGGCTCCAAGGAGTCCCGGATCGCGTCCCAGGTCTCGGACGCGAACGTGCTGGTGGTCGGCCACCCGTACATCGACGTGTGGGAGGCGGTGAAGCCGTCGTCCGTGAGCATCGCCGCCTGGCCGGTGGTCCCGCGTGGCGAGGACTGGAAGACGGGCGTGTGCCGCGCGCTGGGCTGGCCGGAGAGCACGGGCGCGGCCTGGCAGCGAATCCTGTCCGCGGTGCGCTCGTACCGGGATCTGGAACCGGCGCTGCTGGGCTCCGTGG
Source organism: Streptomyces sp. NPDC001832 (assembly GCF_040297265.1). NCBI lineage: Bacteria > Bacillati > Actinomycetota > Actinomycetes > Kitasatosporales > Streptomycetaceae > Streptomyces > Streptomyces sp. NPDC001832. Next base: position 9,974 of record NZ_JBEOYU010000048.1, on the reverse strand, counting down.
AACACCTGATCGACTTCGTGACAGCGCCGCCTCAGTAGCCTCTCCGTCGGCCCCCCGCCCCGCTGGCTTTCGGGTTACCTCTGACCGGGCAGCCACGCCCTGGCACGCACGCGTTCCGGTCGGAGGCCACCCGACAGCCTCTCTCAGTCCACCAGATCCCGCACCACCGCATCCGCCAACAACCGCCCCCGCAACGTAAGCACCGCCCGCCCCTCCCCATACGGCACCGGCTCCAGCAGTCCGTCCTGCACCGCCCGCCCCGCCGCGGCCAGCCCCGCCGGTGCCAGCAGCGACAACGGACACCCGTCCGCGAGCCGCAGCTCCAGCAGAATCCGCTCGACCCGCCGGTCCTCCGCGGAAAGGATCTCGCGCCCGGCCCCCGGCGACCGCCCCTCGGCCAGCGCCTGTGCGTACGCCCCCGGATGCTTCACGTTCCACCAGCGCACCCCGCCGACATGGCTGTGCGCCCCGGGACCGGCGCCCCACCAGTCGGCGCCGCGCCAGTACAGCTCGTTGTGCAGGCACCGGCCCTCGGGCGTACGGGCCCAGTTCGACACCTCGTACCAGGAGAAGCCCGCCGCGGCCATCGCCTCGTCCGCGATCAGGTACCGGTCCGCATGGGCGTCGTCATCGGTCATCGGGATCTCGCCGCGCCGGATCCGCCGGGCCAGCCGGGTGCCCTCCTCGACGATCAGCGCGTACGCGGACACATGGTCCGGCCCCGCACCGATCGCAGCGTCCAGCGAGGCCCGCCAGTCGTCGTCGGATTCCCCGGGAGTGCCGTAGATCAGGTCGAGGTTGACGTGCTCGAACCCCGCGGCCCTCGCCTCCGCGACACACGCCTCGGGCCGCCCCGGCGTATGCGTACGCTCCAGGATCTTCAGCACGTGCTGCCGCGCACTCTGCATCCCGAACGAGATCCGGTTGAAGCCGCCTTCCCGCAGCTCCGACAGATACGCCGGGCCGACGGACTCCGGATTCGCCTCCGTCGTGATCTCCGCGTCATCGGCGAGCCCGAACTCGTCACGGATCGCCGCCAGCATCCGTACAAGATCCCCGGCAGCAAGCAGCGTGGGAGTGCCGCCGCCGACGAAGACCGTTCGGACCGGCCGCGGGTCGTCGCCGAGGACCTTGCGGGCCTGGCGGACCTCGCCGATCAGGTGGGCGGCGTAGTTGTCCCGGGAGGCCAGCACACCGCCGGAGCCGCGCAGCTCGGTCGCGGTGTATGTGTTGAAGTCGCAGTAGCCGCAGCGGGTCGCGCAGTACGGCACATGCAGATAGAAGCCGAGCGGCCGGTCGGCGGCGCCTTCCAGGGCGTGGCGGGGCAGCGCCCCGTCGTCGGGTACGGGTTCACCATCGGGCAGTACGGAAGGCATACCGCCCATTGTGACTCGCCGCCGGGGACCTCCGAGCCACGTCCGCGATCAAGGCCTCGCACCCACGGGCCGCCCCGCCGGACCCGAACCGCGGTAAGCACCCCCTGCCGCCCTGCCGCGCCCTCACCCCGCCTGCAGCACCAGCAGCGCCAGATCGTCATCGGGCGGCCGTTCGGCGAATTCGTGCACGGCCCGTTTGATCCGGTCTGCGATCCCGTCCGCCGACAGCCCGGCACAGTCGGCCAGCGCCCGGGCCAGACCGTCCCCGTCGTCGAACATCAACACCCCGGAGCGCCGCTCCGTCACGCCGTCCGTGACACACAGCAGGCTGTCGCCGGGCGCCAGCTCGAAGCTCTGGCTCTCGTACGCGACGTCGTCGAAGATCCCGAGCAGCATCTGCGGTTCTGCGGCCGGGCACACCTCGCCGTCGGGGCGCAGCAGCAGCGGCAGCGGGTGACCGGCGCTGGCGAGGGTGCAGCGCACGCCGCCGCCGGGCAGCGGCACGAGTTCCCCGTACAGCAGGGAGAGGAAGCGGGACTGCCCGGTGTCCGCCGTCTGCTGGCCGCCCGCCGCGGCCACCATGAGCGCGGCTGCCTCGGCAGCCTCCATGGCATCGTCGAGGAGCAGCCGGTTGAGCCGGTCCAGCACTTCGCCGACCCCGAAACCCTCACGGGCCAGCAGCCGCAGCCAGGGCCGGGCGAGGCCGGTGACGACGGCGGCTTCGGGGCCGCTGCCCTGTACATCGCCGAGGACGAAGCACCAGCGGTCGCCGGGGCACGGGAAGACATCGTAGAAGTCGCCGCCGACGACCCCGTCGTCGCTGGGTTCGTACACCAGTGAGCTGGTGACGCCGGGTATGTCGGCTACCTTGCTGGGCAGCAGTGCGCGTTGCAGGATGCGGCTGATGGTGGCCTGCCGGGTGTAGGCGCGGGCGGCACCGACGGCGAGGCCGACACGGCGTACGAAGTCCTCGATCAGGGCGGTCACTTCGTCGGGAACGCGTGCCATGCCCTCCCGGCCGAGGAGTACGGCGCCGAGTGTCCGGCCGCCCGATGTGATCCGGTAGGCGAGAGCGGATCCGGCGCACCCGTCGGATTCCTCGCCGTCTTCCTCGCCCCCGGGCCAGGGCATGGAGACGGGTCCGGTGCCCACCCGCTCGGGCAACCGGATCGGGTCCTGCTCCAGCACCGTACGCAACTGCCCGGTCTCGGCCTCGTCCCGGTGCCAGGCGCTGGCGAGCCGGGGAACGGCGGCGTGGCCGCCGTTCTCGGGCTCCAGCCAGATCGCGCACCAGTCGGCGAGTCTGGGCACCAGTAACTGTCCGGCGAGCGCCGCGACAATGTCCTCGTCGAGCTGGCCTGCGAGCAGGTCCGAGGCCTCGGCGAGGAACGAGAGCGCGCCGCGGCCGGCCCAGTCCGCGCCGTCGCGCAGGGCCCGTCGGGCACTGGGGGCGAGCAGCTCGGCGGCACGCAGTCCCTGCTGGAATCCGGGCTCGGCCGACGGTTCGGGGAACGGATTCCAGTCGTCGACGGGAAGACGGGCCCATACGGTCTTGAGGCCGGTGCGGTAGGTGATGCCCCAGCGCTCGGCGAGGGTGCCGACGAGCTGGAGCCCGCGACCGTACTCGGCGGGCTCCTCGGGGCCGGTGGGGGCATCGCCCTCCACCGCGTCCGCCGCGCTGCCGGCCTCCGGGCGTTCGCTGCGTACGGCACGCGCCGGGTGGTGGTCGGAGACCTCCAGCACCAGGGCCGCGGCCTCGTCCTCGGCGGCCTCCTCGAGCCGGCAGATCAGCTCGACATTGGTTCCGGCATGCACGACCGCGTTGGTGACCAGCTCGCTGACGACGACCGCCGCGTCATCGGCGAGACGTTCGCTGAAGCCCACGGCCGCCGGCAGTCCCAGCCCGGTCCAGTCGGTGAGCGCTGCCAGGACGAACCGGCGGGCAGCGGAGGGCGCGAGGAGGTTTCCGGGCAGGGACGTACGGGCGGCCGGCCGCGCATCCGCATGGCCGATGGTGATACCGGGACGCTGGACGATGTCCCGCTGCAAGGGAATGGGCCCCACGGTGCAGCTCCTGACCTGTTCTCGCTCTGTCTGTCTGTTCTCGTTCTGTTCTCGCTGGGCGCCGCTGACAACACCGACAGAGTGACAGATGGACCACGCTCATAAGCGACGAGTTGCCGAAGTGAGCAGAGAAAGTGAGCCGAGAAAGTGAGCAGAGAAAGCGGAAGCAGCCGCACCATAGGGCCGGTTGGTCCAAGAAACTGTTGCCCAACCCCCGCTGGGCTCGGGGGGGGTGGGAAACAGCTTCTAAACCTCGCGGGTCCCCACGTACATGTCGTCGATGAGGGCCTTGTACTCACGCTCGACGACCGGCCGCTTCAGCTTGAGACTGGGCGTCAGCTCGCCGTGCTCGATGTCGAGGTCGCGGGGCAGCAGCCGGAACTTCTTGATGGTCTGCCAGCGTTGCAGTCCGTTGTTGAGCCGCTTCACATAGCCCTCGATGAGCTGCACGGCCTGCGGGGACGCCACCACTTCGGCGTACGGCTTCCCGCCGAGACCGTTCTCGGCGGCCCAGCCGAGGATGGTCGGCTCGTCGAGTGCGATCAGGGCGGTGCAGTAGTTGCGGTCCGCGCCGTGCACCAGGATGTTGGAGACGAACGGGCAGACCGCCTTGAACTGTCCCTCGATTTCCGCCGGGGCGATGTATTTGCCGCCGGACGTCTTGATCAGGTCCTTCTTGCGGTCGGTGATCCGGAGATAGCCGTCCACGGACAGCTCGCCGATGTCGCCGGTGTGGAACCAGCCGTCCGCCTCCAGCACCTCGGCGGTCTTCTCCGGGAGCCCCTGGTAGCCCTCCATCAGGCCGGGGCCGCGCAACAGGATCTCGCCGTCGTCGGCGATCCGCACCTCGGTGCCGGGGAGCGGCTTGCCCACGGTGCCGGTGCGGTAGGCCTCGCCCGGGTTGACGAAGGAGGCGGCGCTGGTCTCAGTGAGGCCGTAGCCCTCCAGGATGTGAATGCCGACGCCCGCGAAGAAGTAGCCGATGTCGGGGGCGAGCGCCGCGGAGCCGGAGATACAGGCGCGCAGCCGGCCGCCGAAGGCCTCGCGGATCTTGGCGAAGACGAGGGCGTCGGCGACCTTGTGCTTGGCACCGAGAGCGAACGGGACGGCGGCCGTGCCGGTGCGCCGGAAGTTGTCCTGCGAGACCTTCGCGTACTCGCGGGCGACCCCGGCCGCCCACTGGAAGATCTTGTACTTGGCCCCGCCACCGGCCCGTGCCTTGGCGGCGACGCCGTTGTAGACCTTTTCGAAGATACGCGGGACGGCGGCCATGTACGTCGGCTGGACGACCGGCAGATTCTCGATGATCTTGTCGACCCGGCCGTCGACGGCGGTGACGTGGCCGACCTCGATCTGGCCGGAGGTGAGGACCTTGCCGAAGACGTGTGCGAGCGGCAGCCAGAGGTACTGGACGTCGTCCTTGGTGATCAGGCCGGTCGCCACGGTGGCCTTGGCCATGTACGACCAGTTGTCGTGCGGCAGGCGTACACCCTTGGGGCGTCCGGTGGTGCCCGAGGTGTAGATCAGGGTGGCCAGCTGGTCCGCCGTGATGGCGGCGACTCGTTTCTTGATCGTGTCGGGGTTCTTCGCCAGGTGCTCGGCCCCGCGGGCCTCAAGATCTGCGAGCGTGAGGACCCAGCCCTCGGGGTCGCCCTCGGCGGGCGCTGCGTCCTCGGGGTCGATGACGACGACATGGGCGAGGTTCGGCAGCTCGGCGCGGCGTTCGCGGGCCTTGGCCAGTTGGCCGGCGTCCTCGGCGATCAGGACCCGGCTCTCGGAGTCGGAGAGGATGAACGCCGACTCCTCGGCGTTGGTCGACGGGTAGATCGTCGTGGTGGCGGCGCCCGCGCACATCACGCCGAGGTCGGTGAGGATCCACTCCACTCGCGTGCCGGCGGCGAGCGCGATCCGCTCCTCCGGCTGCACACCCAGATCGATCAGCCCTGCCGCGACGGCGTATACGCGCTCGGCGGCCTGTGCCCAGCTCAGCGACTTCCACTCATCCGGTCCGTCGCCGGCGGCCGCAGGGACCGGATAGCGGTAGGCCTCCCTGTCCGGGGTGGCCTCGACGCGGTCGATGAAGAGGTTCGCCACGGAGGGCGGTCGGTTATCGATCAAGGTCTGTGTGTCGCTCACGACATCCTCCGGGCCTGCGGCAGTGCTTCACGACCGATTGTTGGCTGCTGCTTGTTCCTACGGGTGTTCCCGCACACTCTGTGCGCTTGGTCCTGCGGTGCTTGTCCTGTTGCTTGTCCTGCGGCGCGCACCCCGCTTGATTAACTGGCGAGTAACTACAGGCCTGATCAGGGTAGAGCGCCCGCGTCCGCCGCGTAAGGGGCAATGGACCGCCGCTTCATAACAAACGGGCCCCTGTGCCACAGCGCGCTGCGGCACAGGGGCCCGTCGGGCTGCCACCGTGCAGGGGCAGACGGAGCCGGGGTGGGAGTTGCTTCTCGGCCTTGCGGCGGAAGCTACTTCTTGGACTTGCCGTCCCCGCCCGACTCGTCCGTCGACAGCACGGCGATGAAGGCCTCCTGCGGCACCTCCACATTGCCGACCATCTTCATCCGCTTCTTGCCTTCCTTCTGCTTCTCCAGCAGCTTCCGCTTACGGGAGATGTCACCGCCGTAGCACTTGGCGAGGACATCCTTGCGGATGGCACGGACGGTCTCACGGGCGATGACCCGGGAGCCGATGGCGGCCTGGATCGGCACCTCGAAGTTCTGCCGCGGGATCAGCTCGCGCAGCTTGGCGACGAGCCGCACGCCGTACGCGTACGCCTTGTCCTTGTGCGTGACCGCCGAGAACGCATCGACCTTGTCGCCGTGCAGCAGGATGTCGACCTTGACGAGCTGGGCGGACTGCTCGCCGGTGGGCTCGTAGTCGAGCGAGGCGTAACCGCGCGTCTTGGACTTCAGCTGGTCGAAGAAGTCGAAAACGATCTCGGCGAGCGGCAGTGTGTAGCGGATCTCGACCCGGTCCTCGGAGAGGTAGTCCATGCCGAGCAGGGTGCCGCGCCGGTTCTGGCAGAGCTCCATGATCGCGCCGATGAACTCGCTGGGGGCCAGGACCGTGGCGCGCACGACGGGCTCGTGCACCTTGTCGATCTTGCCCTCGGGGAATTCGCTCGGGTTGGTGACGGTGTGCTCGGTGCCGTCCTCCATCTCGACGCGGTAGACCACGTTGGGCGCGGTGGCGATGAGTTCGAGACCGAACTCGCGCTCCAGTCGCTCGCGGATCACATCGAGGTGGAGCAGGCCGAGGAAGCCGACGCGGAAGCCGAAGCCGAGCGCGGCGGAGGTCTCCGGCTCGTACACCAGGGCGGCGTCGTTGAGCTGGAGCTTGTCGAGCGCCTCGCGCAGGTCCGGGTAGTCCGAGCCGTCCAGCGGGTACAGGCCCGAGAACACCATCGGCTTGGGGTCCTTGTAGCCGCCCAGCGCCTCGGTCGCACCCTTGCTCAGGGAGGTGATGGTGTCACCGACCTTGGACTGCCGGACGTCCTTCACACCGGTGATGATGTAGCCCACTTCGCCCACACCGAGCCCGTCGGCCGGGGTCATCTCCGGAGAGGAGACCCCGATCTCCAGCAGTTCATGGGTGGCGCCGGTGGACATCATCTTGATGCGCTCGCGCTTGTTGAGCTGACCGTCGACGACACGGACGTACGTGACGACGCCGCGGTACGAGTCGTAGACCGAGTCGAAGATCATCGCGCGGGCGGGGGCGTCGGCCTCGCCGATCGGGGCCGGGACATCCTTGACCACCCGGTCGAGCAGCGCGTCCACGCCGACACCGGTCTTCGCGGAGACCTTGAGTACGTCCTCCGGCCGGCAGCCGATGAGGTTGGCCAGTTCCTCGGAGAACTTCTCGGGCTGCGCGGCCGGCAGGTCGATCTTGTTCAGCACCGGGACGATGGTGAGGTCGTTCTCCATCGCCAGGTAGAGGTTGGCCAGCGTCTGGGCCTCGATGCCCTGCGCGGCGTCGACCAGCAGGATCGTGCCCTCGCAGGCGGCGAGCGAGCGGGAGACCTCGTAGGTGAAGTCCACGTGGCCCGGGGTGTCGATCATGTTGAGGACGTGGGTGCGCCCCTGGTCCTCGCCCGTGGTGGGCGCCCAGGGCAGACGCACCGCCTGGGACTTGATGGTGATGCCGCGCTCGCGCTCGATGTCCATTCGGTCGAGGTACTGAGCGCGCATCTGCCGCTGGTCGACCACGCCCGTGAGCTGAAGCATCCGGTCGGCAAGGGTCGACTTGCCGTGGTCGATGTGCGCGATGATGCAGAAGTTGCGGATCAGCGCCGGGTCGGTACGGCTCGGCTCGGGCACGTTGGTAGGAGTCGCGGGCACGCAGGGTCCTGATTCTTGAGACGCCGAACGCCGTGTCTCGGGTCGATGTCGGTTCGGTCGGATCGATACGTAGCCTCCATCGTCCCATGGTTGCGGGGCTGAGACCGGTTTGGGCCGGTCGGAGTGGGGCTGGTACCGTTGACAGCTGTGTCTCGCGACTCTCTCGGGTCGTACGGCGCACATCGAAGATCCATCGAACCTGAAAAGGCTCTTTCGTGGCGAACATCAAGTCCCAGATCAAGCGGAACAAGACGAACGAGAAGGCGCGCCTGCGTAACAAGGCCGTCAAGTCCTCGCTCAAGACCGCTATCCGCAAGGCTCGTGAGGCTGCCGCCGCGGGTGATGTCGAGAAGGCCACCACGGCCGCTCGCGACGCCTCCCGCGCGCTCGACAAGGCCGTCTCGAAGGGTGTCATCCACAAGAACGCCGCCGCCAACAAGAAGTCGGCGCTGGCCTCCAAGGTTGCCTCCCTCCAGGGCTGAGCTTTCTGATGTAACCGCCGGAACGGACCAGCGGGCCCTCTCTCCCGCCCCTGCCCGGCCCCCGTGCCGCACACCGAACCTGCGTTCGCCACGCGGGTGCGGCGCACCAAGTGTGAACCGAAGGCCCCGGGTCTCGCTCTCCCCAGAGCGTGACCCGGGGCCTTCGGCGTTCCCTGTTCAGCCTGTCGAGGGGATCCGCCGTGCCCTTGAGGCTAGTGCCCTTGAGGCTATGGGGGAGATTGAGGACGGAGCGATCGCCGGACGAACCCGGCACCCTCACTCCGCCCGGCTACCGCCCTGACCGTGCCGCCCGCGCCACCGCGACCACGGCCTTCTCCAACGCGTATTCCGGGTCGTCGCCGCCCCCCTTGACGCCCGCGTCCGCATCCGCGACCGCCCGCAGCGCCACGGCCACCCCGTCCGGCGTCCACCCACGCATCTGCTGGCGCACCCGGTCGATCTTCCATGGCGGCATACCCAGCTCACGGGCGAGGTCCGCAGGCCGTCCTCCGCGCGCCGAGGACAGCTTCCCGATCGCCCGTACGCCCTGCGCCAGCGCACTGGTGATCAGCACAGGCGCCACCCCGGTCGACAGCGACCAGCGCAACGCCTCGAGCGCCTCCGCGGCCCGCCCCTCCACCGCGCGGTCGGCGACCGTGAAACTCGACGCCTCTGCGCGGCCCGTGTAGTAACGGGCGACGACCGCCTCATCGATCGTGCCCTCGACATCCGCGACAAGCTGCGATGCCGCACTCGCCAGCTCCCGCAGATCGCTGCCGATGGACTCGACCAGCGCCTGGCACGCCTCGGGCGTCGCCGAGCGCCCCAGCGTCCGGAACTCCGACCGCACGAACGAGAGCCGCTCGGCCGGCTTGGTCGTCTTCGGACACGCGACCTCCCGCGCCCCGGCCTTGCGCGCCGCGTCCAGCAGCCCCTTGCCCTTGGCTCCGCCCGCATGCAGCAGAACAAGGGTGATCTCCTCGACCGGATCGCCGAGGTACGCCTTGACGTCCTTGATCGTGTCGGCGGAGAGATCCTGCGCATTGCGCACAATCACCACCTTGCGCTCGGCGAAGAGCGACGGGCTCGTCAGCTCGGCAAGAGTGCCGGGCTGAAGCTGGTCGGAGGTGAGGTCGCGGACATCCGTGTCGGGGTCCAAGGCACGGGCCGCCGCCACCACCTGTTGCACGGCACGGTCGAGAAGCAGGTCCTCCTGACCCACAGCGAGCGTGACGGGGGCGAGCGGATCGTCGTTGGAATTCTTTCTGGTGGCCATCGCCGTCCAGCATCCCACGCGCCACTGACAACCCCGTCGCCGGAGCAACGGCGTACGCCGTACGGAAGAATGGGCAGGTGAGCGATGTGAGACATGTGCTGGTGCTGCCCGACCGCGATGCCGCGGAGGAGGTGGCCGCAGAACTCGGCGACCGTTTCGGGGTCGCCGAGGAACCCCAGCTCGTACGCGATGCACTGGCCGGCGAGGACGATGCCGAGGACGCCCAGTGGCTGGTGGTCGTGGAGGACCCGTCGGGGCGGCTGGACTCCTCGGCGCTCGATGCGTTCGTCGCGGAGTACGACGGGTGGCTCGAATCTCCCTGAATGGCGTCCCGCCTCAGCTTGACGTTTAACCCCGGCAAGATCATGTCTTGTCGGGGTTCGTCATGCGCCGGACAGCAGGCGCGGCCGCCTGTGATGCTCGAAGTGTT